>NZ_DLHL01000051.1:0-273031 GCF_002483225.1 Gemmatimonas sp. UBA7669
CCCCTACAAGTGGGGGGATTACCTTCTGGCTCTCCATCCTCGGGCATGAAGCCGCGCAATTCGGTGTTGGTGCCTTGGTGTACTCGTCCGATGAACTGCGCACCGGTATCGTGAGATCATGGCCGCAGCTCCTGGTCGTATGCGCGGGGCCGGTTTTCACCATGCTGCTCATGACCATGAGTGTGCTGGGTGCGCGGTCGAGCCAGAACGCAACATGGAAGCTGGCGTGGTCGTCTCTGGTCGCAAGCGCAGCGTCGCGGATTGCGATCGTTGGCTACGGCACATTGCGTGGCACGGCAATCAACGACGAGCAAACGATTGGCCGCATCCTCGGGATGTCGCCCCGCGCAATATGGTGCGCGGAGGCTCTGGTGGCCGTGGCATGCATAGTACACGTGGCTCGCATGTGGTCGCCTAATGTGCGGCCGCAGATCCTGCAGTGGATAGCGGTGAGCGTTGTTGTCGGATGGGCCGTAACCTTGGTGGCCGGACCGCTCCTTGGTCTTCCGATATGACGGGCGGTCGGCCTTGCGTCAAATTGGACTGACGGACAACTGAAGTGGATGCTATGTTGGAACGCTGCGGAGCGCGCTCTGCATATGCGTGCGCTAAAGCGATACTTTCTTCCACAGTCGAATAGCGGCAATGCTACCCTTCTTCGAGCAGCCTGTCTGGAGCCTCGGTCCGCTAACCATCCACGCCTTCGGTGTTAGCGTCGCTGTTGCTGCGTGGTACGGGTTGATCGTTGGCCAACGGCGCTTTGGTCGTCTGGCGCTTGATGCTGGCCTTGGTCAGCAGCTTGCGAGTTGGATGCTGCTTGGTGGCATGATCGGGGCGCATCTCTTCTCAGTGCTCTTCTACTTCCCATCAAAGCTTCGGGAAGACCCTTGGCTGCTGCTCCGTTTGTGGGAGGACATCAGCTCGTTCGGCGGGATGGTGGGAGGGTTGGCCGGTGCGCTGCTGTTCTTCGCTACGCGGATGCGAGAGAGCACCTGGACACATCGTCTCGCTTACCTGGATGTCGTGGCGTTTGTCTTCCCTGGGTCACTCGCGATCGGGCGCATCGGCTGCGCACTTGCGCATGATCACCCGGGTTCAATCAGCGCCTTCCCGCTTGCCATCAGCCTTGAGAGCAGAGATGCTCAGGCGTTTTACGCGAGTAGTGGGAAATCACTGCCAGCTGATGCCGCACTGCTGGGCTTCCATGATCTCGGGCTCTACGAACTGCTGTACCTTTCGCTCGTCATACTGCCGCTGTTCTGGTACTTCGATCGCCGTTCCCGACCTGCCGGCTTCTATCTCGCAGCGTTCGGCGCACTTTACTTGCCCGTCCGGTTTGGGTTTGACATGCTTCGTGTTGCCGATGCGCGCTATGCCGGCTTGACGCCGGCGCAGTGGCTGGCGGCGCTTATGCTCTTTGCGCTGCCACTGGTGACCCTCGGCCGTCGCACGCTTGCGTATGCAATTGGCGGTACGGTGCTGCTTACTACGCTTTGGGCGTGCTGGAGCGGCTCCTAGTTCCGTCGCCGGTCTCTCGATCTTGCGGTTTGCCGCGCGCGGCCTCCAATTGAGGCCATCTCAGCAGAACGCCAATGTTCGGCAATTGGTCCCCCATAGATCGGAGCTACAGAGTGTCGTATTCAGCAGTGGCTTTACTCGTCGTGTCCTCGTTCTGGCCGCACACGTTACAGGATCCCCGGCCTTGCGCCAATACCGTCGTGGTGGAGACTGACACCACTGTTCAACGTGCTGGGTCTGACAAGGACACGTTGCTGAGATGGTCATCGGGCGGCACAGGGCCGGAGTATCCCACGCAGCTTCGGTCGCAAGGTCTCATGGGTCGCGTAGTGGCTCGATTTGCCGTGGATACGAACGGGCGGGTCATGCCGGGAACTGCGGCCATCGTCTCTGAAACGCACCGCGAGTTCGGTCAATCGGTGTGTCAGTTTCTCAAGCGAGCGCGGTTTCAACCGGTGCCTGTCGATGGCCGCAAGCGGACTGTGACGGTCGCTGCAGCCCCGTTCGAGTTCTCCATCAGGTAATCGCACGTCGGTCGTGTCGAGTCTGGCACCAACCTGCCCGCCGTATCTCTCCATTCAGCAGAGGATCACACAATGATTTCAGAATCCGTTACCCCCATGACCGAAGGCCGAGTCTTCCGCGTGACGCTCACGCATGGCGACCAGTTCGAGTCGTACCTCGGCGTGTACGTGCGTGTCGACATCGGCAACGGCGTGGTGCACATCTTCAGTCAGGACGCGCAGGCGCACTACCTGACCATCCCACTCGGCCATGCCATCATCGAATGGCAGGATCCCTCGGCGCTGGAGCCGCAACCTCGCGCCTCGCCCTACGGATCCAAAGCGTTCGACGCGATGGAGAAGCAGCTCGAGACCATGTCCAAGGCCATGAGCGAACGCTTTGGTTGACGCAGTGGCGGTAGCCCTCGCTACCGCGACCCCCCGCGCTCAAACACCACCCGCCCGCGCGACACGGTAAGCGCCACACCACCACGCAGCAGCGCGCGTGGCTCGACACGGAACGGATCCACATCCAGCACGGTGATGTCAGCACGCTTGCCAACCGCAATGGCGCCGGCCTCCTGTTCGTCAAACCCCGCCCAGGCGCTCCACACGGTGTAGCCACGCACGGCTTCTTCCGGCGTCATGCGCTGAGCGGGATACCAGCCACCCGGTGGTGCGCCGCTCGTATCCTGACGCGTGATGGCGCTGTACAGGCCGTAGAACGGGCTCCAATCGGAACCGGGCAAGTCCGACGAAAACACGAGCGGCGCGCCAGCCTGTCGCAGCGTGCGCCACGCATACGCACCAGCAATGCGTTCGCTCCCCACGCGAGTCTCCGCCCAGCCCTTGTCCTCCACAGCGTGCGGCGGCTGCACCGAGGCAATCACCCCGAGCGCGGCAAAGCGCGCCATGTCCGCCGGCGACACCACCTGCGCGTGCTCCACACGATGTCGCAGCTCGCGCGCCGAGGGCACCGCGCGTGTGACGGAATCGATGAAGTCGAGTGTCGCACGGTTGCCGGCATCGCCAATGGCATGAATGCCCGCCTGGAATCCGGCACGCATGGCATCGGCCACCAGCCGCTGATCAAAGCCATAGGTACCACCGCTTACGCCACGATGACCGGGGCGGTCCGCGTAGTCGGCCAGCAGTTGCGCACCGCGCGAGCCCAGCGCACCGTCGTAGTAGGCCTTCACGGCGCGCACGCTGAGCATGCCGTTGGCCGACGTGAACGGACCGCGTGCAATCCACTGGCGAACAAGCGCCGAGTCGCGCGCACTCAGCATGGCGTACACACGCAGCGGCAGTGCATCACGCTCGGCGAGCCTCTCGAAGCTGTCCATGACATCGGGCGGCACACCGGCTTCGTGTACGCCCGTGTAGCCGGACGCATTCATCACACGCAGCGCGCGCAGCACCTGTGAGTCGCGCTGCGCCGGCGTGGGCCGCGGCACCGCGTTGTCGAGCAGCGGCACCGCACGATTGAGCACGAGGCCGGTGGGTTCGCCACTCGCATCCTTGCGGATTTCTCCGCCGTTCGGCACGGGGGTGTCGCGGGTGATGCCGGCCAGCGCGAGCGCGCGCGTGTTGGCCCACGACGCGAAGCCATGCAGGCTGCGCAGCACGACGGGGTGATCGGGCACGCGTTCCGACAGCAGGCGCTTGTCGGGATAACGATTGGCCCACGCGCCCTCGTCCCAGCCATAGCCCAGAATCCACTCGCCCTTGGGTGTCTTCGCGGCGCGCTCGGCAATGATATTCACCGCCTCCACCTCGGTGGCGACGCCGGTGAGATTCACGCGCTCGAGCGACTCGCCCAACTCGGCCACGTGCGTGTGCGCGTCAACAAGGCCCGGCAGGACCACGCCGTCGGCGAGATCCACCACGCGTGTGCTCGGACCGCTCAGCGCGAGTGCGCCGGAGTCCGTGCCGACGTAGACAATGCGCCCCTCTCGCACGGCGATGGCCGTGGCGTCATGGTGCCAACCGCTGGCCGAGTCGTAGGGCGCCTCTGGTGAGGGGCGACCATCGGTGGACGGGTCGGGCCACGCGAGGGTGTACACGCGGCCGTGGTGCAAGACGAGGTCGGCTGCGGGCGTGGAGTCAGCACTGGGGGCGCAGGCGGCCAGCAGTGGCAGCGACAGGGCAGCCACGGCGCGTGCACAAAGGCGGGATTGCGTCATGGAACAAGTATAGGCCGTCTCGGCAAAGCCGTCTCGGTCAGGCCGTCTCGGCCTTCACAGCTCGTGCGTGGGTCAGTCGCAGCGCGCTGCGCGAAGCCGTCGGGCAATGTCCTCGGGTGACGGCGCCGCGGCCGGCGCGCGAAACACGGCGAGATACTCGCCGGGCTCCATCTCGATGCGACTCAGGGGCTCGTATCCGACGGCGCGCAGTTCGCAGGTGAGAAGGGTGATGGGTGTGCCGTGTGCATCAGTGGGCGCCTCGCGGTCGAGAATGGCAAGCCGCCCGCCGGGACGCATGGACGTGGACAGCCGCGCGAGGAGTGCAAATGGCTGCGCAATCTCGTGGTACATGTGGATCATGAGTGCCACATCCACCGCAGCAGCAGGAAGCCGCGGGTCATCCTCGGTGCCCAGGACAATTTGCACGTTGCGCCAGCCGGCCCGGCGTGCGCGATTGCGCAACAGGCCCAGGTAATCGTCGCGCACATCCTGACCGTAGATCACCCCGCTGTCGCCGAGCACGGGCACCAGACGCGCGACGTAATAGCCATCGCCGGCCCCAATGTCCGCCACCGCCATGCCGGGAGTGAGCTCGAGGTGTGCAAACACGCGGGTTGCCTCACCCTGCCGGTCCCGGATGCGCTCGTCGGTCCAGCGTGGGGCAACGATGTCGCTGACCGGTCGGCGCGGCGCGGGGTAGCCGGCACTGCTACCTGTCGCTCGTGATGTCTGCGGTGTCTGGGCCGCGCTGCTGCAGCCGGCAATGCCGCTGACCAAGGCGAGGTACGCCAGGCTGCGTGCCAGCAGTGCGGACGAACGCGGGCGGATGGTGTGTGGGCGAGGTGAGGGCATGGCGATACAACGCTCATGACCGGGTAGACTGTGCCCGGGCCCGTCAGCCGTGCCGACGCCGCGACCTACTGCCGCACCACCACCCAATCACCAACTCGCGCGCCCTCGCGCAGCGTCCACCCAGGGGCCAAGGTCAGGGTCCAGCTGCCATTCGAAAGTGACGGCCTGTCCGCTGCTGGTCCGGGCACTACCACTTCGCTGGGCACGCCAGCCCCCTGCTTGAGCAGCACGCCGTTTCGCGCCACACGCAGTGTGCCCCATACGTCGGTGAATTGCCCGCTGCCATACACGGTGCCGTGCCCTGCGAGCGGAAAGGCATCGTTCGGGTTGAACGAGTAGCTGAGACTGTCCGTGGTGGGAATGCGTACCACCGGCTGTTCGACGAGACGCACACGGTGACCACGCTCCGTCTCGGCGCGCCGGGCATCCATCTCGTTTTCTTCGGCGCGGATGAGCAGACCACCATGACGCTCACTGCGCTGCAGCATGCGCGTCGTGTCCACACGCACGGTGGGATAGGCCACACGCAGCAGCTCGGCGAGGTCGCTGCCTGCATTCAGCTGCGGTCGCCACGCCATGCCTGAGCCATCGAGCAGCACGCCGTAGGCCGGGCCCGACGCGTAGGCAAAGCTCCGCACCAGCGACTCTTGTCGTTCGCGCGCCAGCATGGCCAGGGCTACACGACGCGCGAGCAGTGAATCGGCCTCACCACTCGAAGCCCAGCCGTTGTACTCGGCGAGGCCTTCATTGAGTAACAACGCCTGTTCCTCGCTCTGCGCCTGTGGGTATGTGCGCAGGCGCATGGCGCGAAAGGCCAGCGCGTCGCTCAGCGCCTGTACGCGCTGCGTGCCACTCCGCAGCAGCGCTTCAGCCAGGGCGCGCCACTCCAGTCTCGTCCAGATTCGTGCTGCTGTCGTGCCGAGGTGCACGTTGGACGGATTGGCTGCCGGCAACCTCAGTTGGTCTTGCACACGATGAAAGGACTCATGCAACAGCAGACGAACCCGCGCGCCGCGATCGGCAGGCAATGGCCACATCAGCATGGCATAGCGCGTGCCGCCAAGTGTAACGGCCGTATTGGCAATCGGTAGCGCGTCGGGCAGCGTGCCGACAAACAACGCGCCCTGCGCTAAGAGTAGCCCCGCCGAATCGGCCTGGCTGGCAACCACCTGTCGCGTGCGTGGCTCGACAAAGAGCAGCGCCCCAAGGGTGCGGACCTTCCATAACGTGTCCGTGCGCGCGGCCAGTGCCCGCACCTCGCTCACGTACTCACGCGCAAGGGTCGTGTCGATGGCCGATTGTGCGGAAGCGGGGAGTGCCGCAACAAGAAGCGCGGCGACAGGCAGCGCGAGATCACACGTGGTGCGCCCGCGCTGCGAAAGCCGCGACGTACTCATCGCGGGCTGCGTCCCGACCACGCAATGCTATCGCGAGTCGGTACGTGAATGACCAGGTCTTTTCCGTGATTGGCACCGCGCAGCCAGATGCGGTCGTCGTCCTGCGCAATGCGATCAGCGGGCAGGGCCACGCCATCCACTGTGGCGGCGACCACACGGTGCCCGGCAAACTCGAGGGTGAACGCACCGGCTGCGTCGCTGGCCGAGATGGTGAGTGGGGCATGCGACGCCTGCACGCGGTTGATGAGCAGCGCGACAAGAAGCACGCTGGCCACGGTTGTGGTCACGGCAAACGTGCCCGCGCCCTGCCGCCGTCGTCTATGGCAACGCAGCACAACGGACACGAGATGTCGTGTGCTGCTCACACCGCGCTGCGCACGCAGCTCCTCGAGATCACCAAGGATCTCTTCGTGCCAGGCCGGCTCGCACAGCGTGCGGATCACACGCTCCGTCCAGATGCTCATGGCGTCCCCAATTGCGGCCGCAGTGACCAGAGTCGTGCGCGCACGGCGCGCGTCTGCTCGAGGGCACGCCGGCCATCGGCGGTGACACCGTACAGACGTTTGCGTCGTCCGCCGCGTTCCGGTGTGCCTTCGCCAAGGCGCGAGGTCACAAAGCCCTTGCGTTCGAGTCGGTCGAGCGTGGCATACACGGCGCCCAGCGCGACGGCACGTTCGCCCTCGCGCTCCAGCAGGGAGCCGATGGCCACGGCATAGCCCTCGGGGTGCAGAGAGTGCGCGGCGAGCAGCACGAGCTCCTCAAAGCCGCCCAAGCGGAAGTCGTCGTCACGGTCGGTGCGATCCATACAATAGCGAATATAGTGATTGATCCGATTCAGGCAAGACGGGGCGATCGAACCCCTTGGCGAGATGGCGCACCTTGCCAGTTTCCCCAGAGGCGTGGGCGTCACGTTCGCCCGAACGGGCATAACGCTTGCCGTTAATACCGCCTCGCGTTATCATTTCGCATGATCGGCAGCTTCAAGGATCGCGATACTGAGCGCTTGTTCGAGCGACAGCCGGTGCGGCGCTTTCCACCGACATTGCGGCCCCTGATGCTCCGGAAGCTCCTGCTGCTGGATGCGGTCGTCGCGCTCGAGGAACTGCGGGTGCCTCCTGGCAATCGACTGGAGAAGTTGAAGGGCGATCGGGCCGGGCAGTGGAGCATCAGGGTCAACCAGCAGTGGCGCGTCTGTTTTCGCTGGAAGGACGGCGCGGCACATGACGTCGAGATCGTGGACTTTCACTGAGCTGCGCATGGCAACCAAGCTCGCTCCAATCCATCCTGGCGAAATTCTCCTCGCTGAGTTTCTCGAGCCACTGTCGCTGTCGCAGTATCGGCTCGCACAGGACCTGTCGGTGCCGCCACGCCGCATCAATGAGATCGTTCATGGCAAGCGGGCGATCACGGCGGATACAGCCCTGCGGCTGGGGCGGTACTTTGGCACGTCAGCGCAGTTCTGGCTCAACCTGCAGACGCGATTTGATCTGGAAATCGAACGCGATCGATTGGGGCCGCGGCTCGGGGCAGAGGTCTCAGTCTACCAAGCGGCCAGTTGACGCTCTACGCGAATAACTTCAGCGCGCAGTGAGTGCCGGTGCCCTCAACTGGTGGCAGATCATTGCCCTGTTCGGTGTCGTGCAGGGGACCGTCGTGGCCCTCGCGCTCGCGGCCAGACGCCCGCGCCGCACCCCGAACCTCTTGCTCTCTGCGCTGGTGCTCGCCTTTGCGCTGCACCTCGCGTCGGTGGTCTACTACTCCGCCGATCTGGTAGAATGGCTGCCGCACTTTTTCGGTCTGACGCAGCCGCTGCCGCTGGCGTTCGGCCCCCTGCTGTATCTCTACGCCATCACGGCCAGCGGTCAGCAGCATGGATTGCGCCAACGTGACCTGTGGCACGCGCTCCCGTGTGTGGCCTTCTATGTATGGGGCCTGCCCATCTACCTCCAGGGCAGCGAGGGAAAGGTCGCTCTGTACCGCGCCATTCAGGCCGGACAATTGCCGCTGCAATCACGGGTGGCCATTCCGCTGGTGTTGCTCTCCGGTGTCGGCTACACGGTGGCCACACTGGTGGCACTGCGCCGACATCAGGGCGTGGTGGCCGAGAACTACTCGTCGCTCGAACGGGTGAACCTGCAGTGGTTGCGCTGGCTGGCACTCGCCAGCGCAGTGGTCTGGCTGATGGCGCTGCTGTTCGAGGCCGCCGGTTCAGCGCAGTGGGCCGTTTCGCTGCCCGGCGACCTCGTGGTGGCCGTGGGCATCACGCTGGTCATTCACGCGATCGGGTTCTGGGGACTCCGTCAACCGGAAATCTTCCGCTATGTCACGGCCGAACACCTCGTCGTGCCAGCATCGCCCGTGTCAGCATCGCCCGTGTCGGCATTGCCCGTGCAAGCGTCCGACCCGGCGCTACCGCGATACGAGCGCTCTGGCCTCCCGCCGCGGGAAGCCGAGACGCTCAAGGCGCGCCTGCTGGCCCTTATGGAGGAGGAACACCTCTATCGGAGCGCGGAGCTCACGCTTGGCGAACTCGCTGAGCGTTTGGGGACGACGCCCCATCGGCTGTCGGAGGTACTCAATGCCTCGCTTGAGCTGTCTTTCTACGACTTCATCAATGGCTATCGCGTGCGCGAGGTGCAGGCGCGACTGCTTGGGCCCGACGGCGCCAGACTCACCTATCTGGCGCTGGCCCTCGACGCCGGCTTTGCGTCCAAGTCCACGTTCAATGCGGTGTTCAAGAAGCACACGGGCATGACCCCGTCGGAGTACCGGCGCGCAGCACAGGTCTGAACGTCCCGGCCGGTCGGCTCGGACGTACTGCACGAACGGCCCGGTCGAAGCGCCTGCCATCCTCGGCTACGATGCGCCTCGACGCGGGCCGAACTCATCGGCTCCGTCGCGAAACCCGTATCGGAGCATTGGATGTTCGCACGTTGTGTGCTGGCCATGGGCGCCGCGGTCTTGATGGCCTGCGAACCGTGGTCGATGTCGGAGCCGGGGCATCTGGTTCCCCGTACAGTAACCGAAGACCCGAATCTGCCGTCCATCACCATCAACGGCTCGCGTCTTCACGCCGAGACGCGTGGCACGCCCGGCAAGCCGGTGATGATCATGCTGCATGGTGGGCCGGGTGCCGATTACCGCTCGCTCCTGGCGCTGGCCGGTCGCCATGCCGGCTACTCGCTGCCTGATCACTACTACATCGTGTTCTGGGATCAGCGCGGGGCTGGCCTGTCCGAGCGTCACGACCAGGACAAGCTGACCATCGACCAGTACGACGCCGACTTGCTGGCCATTGTGGACCGTTATGCGCCGGGCGGCCAGGTCACCCTGGTGGGGCAGTCGTGGGGCGGGATGTACGGCACTTCATTCATCAACCGGCATCCGACGCGAGTGAAGGAGGCCGTGTTCATTGAAACGGGGCCACTCAAGGGCAGTACGTTCGAGCGTATCAAGGGAGAGTTGTTTGACCTGCACCTGCTGCGCGAATGGCTCAACGACATGGCGTGGACGGCGCAGTTCTTTTCGCCCGACGATCACATCCGGATGGACTACCAGATGACGATCGGCGCGGAGGGATCACAGCCCCGCAACAACACGCGCAAGGGTCCGGGTGCAGAGCCCTTCTGGCGTTTGGGCGCGATGGCCAATCGCTACGTGCAGGAGGACGGACAGGACGCCAAGGGGCGCTTCACCTACGACTTCACCACCAACCTGCAGCAGTACACGGGCCGGGTGCTGCTGATTGCGGGTTCGCGGAGCGAGGTGCTCGGCGCGCCGCTGCAATTGGAGCAGCAGGCTCTGTACCGTCATGCCAGCGTGCAGGTCGTGCAAGGCGGCGGTCACGATGTACACTGGACTCATACGCCTGCGGTACTGGGGCTGATGCGCACGTTCCTCTCCGCCTCCGGCACAGGCGGTGCCCAATGAAGCGCGTGCTCCTGCTTGCTGTGCTGATGCTGCTCTCGGGCCATCAGCGTTTGGCCGCGCAGTGGAACCTGGCCCGTCTTGAACCCGGGGACGGGACCTGGCAGGTAAGCACGGCGCTTGATCCGGCCATCATCACCTCGATTGGTTATCGACAGATGCGGACAGTGTTCGGCGCGCCCACGCAGTTTGGTGTGGAAGCGGGTGTCGTGGCCGGCGACGCCGACCTGAGTGACTACCGAGCGCGAGTCGACGCAGGCGTGCAGGTCTTTCGCCGCGGAACTTTTCGTACCGTTGCCAGCGCGGCGTTCCTGACGCGCGGCACCAGCAACACCGTGTTTCGCGGCACCAACTTCGGTGCGGATATCGGACTCGTCGCCGGGATGTATCGCCCGCGCTGGTTCGTCGCGGCTGAGACGGGCTACGACAAACCCATCGTCACGCATCTGACGCACACCAGCGCGTATCGTTCGCAGTACTACGCCGACGCGCAGGACGGTTGGTACATCGACACGGGAGGAACGCGCCGACTCGGTGTTGTGACCGGCACATCGCTGCGCGGCGTGGAACTGATGCTGCGTGCGGGCGTGGCGCGCACGCGTGGTGGTGAAGCCCTGGTGGCGCCGGGGTATGCGACACTGGGGATGGGGTTTCGGTTCTGAGAGCGGGCAGGTGAAGATACGCTCACAACTAGAACGAAAAGGGAATTGATGGCGCTTTGCGCTCGTCCGCCGCATTGTTGACCGGCCCCGCCGCATGATGCGGCGGCGGCCTCTCATCACGCTGCAGCGCCACACATTCCATATGCCTCAGCCGACACGCGCCCGCCAGATCATTGCTGCTGCACTGCTGGTCGCCTCAGCCTGCGGTTCTCCTCCCGCTGACAAGGCGCCCGCCGAGCAGACCCCTGCTGCAACGCCGCCGGCGCCCACCGTGGAGAAGGGTGTGGTCGCCATCATTGGCACTGGCACTCTCGCCGGCGCGCTTGGGCCGGCGTTGGGTGCGCAGGGGTATCGCGTCATCTACGGCAGCCGCGACCCCAATCGTGAGACGGTGCGCGCGCTGGTGCAGCGCTCCGGGCCCAAGGCCTCGGCGGTCACGCAACCCGAGGCGGCGGCGCAGGCACCGGTGGTCGTGCTCGCGGTCCCCGGTGAAGTGGTGGTTGATGTCGCGGGCACACTCGGCGACTTGAGTGGCAAGGTGGTCATTGACGTGAGCGGTGGCGAAAAGAAGGTGGCGGCCGATGGCTACCAGGAACTCACGTCAGACAGCGCGCGCGCCGAGCTCATTCAGGCGCGGCATCCGACCATTCGCGTGGTGCGCATCAACCTGCCGAACATCGTCTACTTCATGGATCCGCTGCTCACGAAGACGCGGGCCACGGTGTTTGTTGCCGGCAACGACCCCAAGGCACGCGAGACCGTGGCGAACATGCTCTTCGACCTGGGTGTTGACCCATGGGACTCGGGGCCGGTGCGTTTTGCGCGTCTGTTCGACGCGTTCAACACGCTGGCGAATATTCCCGGCCAGCAGCGGCGCCCGGAGGGCTATCAGGTGGTGATGATGCCCACGGTGCCATTCTCGTGCTTCTTCGACATGGTGCAGTTCTTCGGATTTGGCGAGCCCACTGAACTCAAGCAGTTGCCGAAGTTCCCGCGGCGCGAGCCGGCGCCCACCTGCGAAGAATGGATGCGCCGACTTCCGCCCATGGGGGCACCACCACAGGCTCTGTAAGGGTGGCGCCATTCGTTACAGCTACTGCACCCACTCCACCTGTGGTGACGCGTAGAAGTTGATGCCGAGCAGTCGCCAGCGCGGCGCGTGTGCCGCAATGCGCGTGCGGAAGCCCTCCCAACTGCGCTGGGACTGCTCGCTCCACCCCACCTCGGCAATTGCCGGCAGTCGCGGCACGAGCAGATACTGCGCGGCGCCCAGGTTCTTGACGGTCTCGGTCCACAGCGGCGCTTCAACGCCGGCAATGTTGGCCTCGGTCAGCCCCGCGCTGTACGTGGCCGGGTCCCAGTCGTAGGCAGTGCGCAACTCAATGAGACCGGCCCAGCGCAGCCCGAGCTCGGTCTGCGCCGTGTATTTCATGTCGAGGTAGGCGCGCGGACCCGGTGACATGATGAGCTGATTGCCCTGCTTCACGGCCAGCAGCGCGGTGTCGCTGCGCCAGAGCTGCGCGAGGGAGCCGGGGCGCAGCCTGGCCTTGCCCACCTCCTCCCAGCCAATCATGGTCTTGCCGTACTTCTGCACGAGACGCTGCGCGCGCTCCACGAACTGCGCGTACTGCTCGTGGGACAGCACTTCAACCTCGTCGCCGCCAATGTGGATATACGGGCCAGGAGTCATGGCGGCGAGCTCGCGCACCACGTCTTCAACAAAGTGATAGGTGATGGGCTTGTCGGCGCAGAGGGCGCTCCATCCCACGCGAATGCCGGTGTACAATCCGGCGGGCTGCGAGTCAGGACCGAACAGGCTCGGTGTCGCGCGGCTGCATCCGAGCCGCGGATAGGCCGCAATGGCGGAGTTGGTGTGTCCCGGCATGTCCACCTCAGGCACCACGGTGATGTAGCGCGCCGCGGCGTACTGCACGATCTCCCGGTAGTCGGCCTTGGTGTAGAAACCACCCGATGCGCCGCCCACCTCGCTGCGCCCACCCACGGTGGTCAGCAGCGGCCACGACGCGATCTGGATGCGCCAGCCTTGATCGTCCGTCAGGTGCAGGTGCAGCCGGTTGAGCTTGTACAGCGCCATGAGGTCGATGTGCTGCTTCACTTCGTCCACCGTGAAGAAGTGCCGCGCGACATCGAGCATGGAACCGCGCCACGCGAAGCGCGGCGCGTCAACAATACGTCCGGCAGGCACCGATACGGCGGGCGCGTTGCGCGGCGCGCTGTGCTCCATCTCCACGGAGGCGGGCAGTAGCTGGCGCAGGGTTGTGGCGGCAAAAAACAGCCCGGCCGGTGTGCGCGCCACAAGACGTAGCGTGTCGGCCGAAATGTCGATGGTGTACGCCTCGGCGCCTTGCACGGTCATCGTGTCGAGCTGCAGCATGACCACATTGCCGCTGGCCGCCGCCGAGTCGCGTACTGCGCGCGGGCTGCGCGTTGCGCGCCGGTTGCTGACCGGTAACGGCACGGCCGCCGACTTGCGCAGGGTGCGCGCGAAGAACTCGGCGGTGCGTGTCACCTCGCCCGGGCCATCGGCCACGATGCGCGTGCCGGTAGTGAACACAAACGGCGCACCGTTCGACGCCGTGACGCGCGCCGGTAGCGGCACCACGCGATGCGCGTCCAGATTGGCCAGCGGAGAGAACATGGGCGGCGCAGCAGTCGGCGCTGTTTGTGCCAAGGCGGGGGCGGCGAGCAGCACCGCACACGCTGTGGCCAGTCCGCGGTGGAGTCGTGTCATGCGACGAGTTCCGGTGTGTATGCCAAGGTGATCTGATGCGCGGGCCATGAAGTGGCGGGCTGGGACTGTCGGGATTGTCATCGGCTTGTTGCGACGCAGCGAGATGCCGTGACAAAGGTGGCACGTCTCACCGCGTTGGGCGAGCGGTGTTCGTCTGGCGGGTTCGGGGGAATGCCGGTAACGTCATCTCCACGAGGCCGAGCGCGAGCGGCCGGCGGGTTCTCCTCACCAGACGCCAATGACCACGGTCATCAATCCGCTGGACCTGCTGCCGCATCGCTACCCCTTCTTGCTGCTCGATCGTGTCGAGGTGGTGACGCCTGGTCAGGAGGCCCGTGGATGCAAGCTGGTAACCGGATCGGAGTGGCACCTTGTTGGTTCGCGGGATGGCGTGTCGTCCATAGCGATGCCGCACGCGCTGATCGTCGAGGCGTTGGCGCGGGTTGGCGAGGCGGTGCTCGTGAAGGCGGTGCTTACCACGATTGTTCGTCCCGCGGCTGGGCTAAGGGCCTAGCGGCAAGCATCTGCTCATCTCTACAACACCATGATTGACCTGATCCAGTCCGCACTCAACGATAGCGCCAACGCTCTCGATGCCCTGCGGTGCGACGAAGCGGCCCTTGCGGCCATCGCTGCCGCCGGCGAGCTACTGGCCACGTCGCTCAAGGCCGGCGGGCGGGTGTTCAGCTGCGGCAATGGCGGCTCCATGTGTGACGCCATGCACTTCGCCGAGGAGCTCTCCGGTCGATACCGCGAAGACCGGCCTGCCCTCGCAGCGCAGGCCATCAGCGACCCCGGTCACCTGTCCTGCGTGGCCAACGACTACGGCTATGAGCGCGTGTTCGCGCGATATCTGGAGGCGCACGGACGGGCTGGTGACGTGCTGGTAGCCATAAGCACCAGTGGCAGCAGCGCCAATGTGATGCGCGCCGCTGAGGAGGCCCGTGCACGCGGGCTCCAGGTGATTGCGCTCACGGGGCGGTCTGGCTCGCCGACCGGGCGACTGGCGCACGTGGATGTCTGTACACCGGCTGGCCGTTATGCCGACCGGGTGCAGGAGCTGCACATCAAAGTGATCCACATTCTCATCGAGATCATTGAGCGGCGTTTGTTTGCTCAAGGCGTTGTGCCGAATGCTACCGTCCCATGACCTTACAACTTGAGCCGCACCAGTCGCGGGCGCAGCCATTCGGCAAGCGACGCTTCAGAAAGTGAGCCCGCCGCGAGCGCCGTTACCATCTGTACAACCTCTGCTTCTGTTGCGTCGAGGTCCTTGCCGTTCAACCCCAGAAAGATCATGGCCGCGAGAAAAGCGGTGCGCTTGTTGCCGTCGTTGAACGGGTGTGCCCGCGCCAGTCCGAACGCATACGCGGCAGCCAATGTCGCGAGGTCCGAGTCAGGTTCGTAGTGATGCTTCTGCTGGGGACGAGCGAGGGCCGCTTCCAACGCATTCTCATCACGAGTGCCAGGCAGGCCGCCGTGCTCGCGCAATTGATCGAGATGTACGGAGTCCAGTACGAGCCGAGGAACCCAGCGCGGCGTGGCCATGGGCTATTTCGCCAGTTCTCGCAGGGCGTTGCGGAACTTCCTGGCTGCGTGCGCGGCCACCGCAAGACCGGCTTCAACGTCCGGATCGTAGGGCGTCAGCAGAATGCCGCGATCTGTCTCGATGGCCAGTACACGGTCTCCGGCCTCGAGGTGCAGCCGATCAGCCATGTCCTTGGGGATAGTCGCCCCGATCGAGCCACCAACCTGACGCAGTGTGAGTTCGCGTACCATTGCAGCCTCCGTAGCACGGGTATGCTACAAATGTAATACTTTCGTGCTACGCGGCAAGCTGTCCCTGAGGATACATTCCGATGATCGGACAAAGGCGTTCTCCTCTCTGCTCTGACCGAGTCCACATGCGCACATTTCTTGTACTGCTTGCTGCGGCCTTTGCCCACCTGCTCGCGCCCGCCGCGTCTGCCCAGGAACGCGCGCTGCTGTCCGGTGTGGATTTCACCTTTGGTGTGGGCCGCGGTCTCGGTGGACCGCGCGCCAACGAGCGCAATCTGCCGTCGTTTGGCATCACGGCTGCCGTACCGGTGCTCAAGCGCGATCGCGGCATGATCGTGGCGGCGTTGCACGGGTCGCGCAACGGATGGTGGGAAGGCTATGGTTGCACGCTGCTCACGCCGCCCGATCGCTGCTACGGTTACCCCAATGACGAGTCGCTGTCACTGCTGGGAGGATGGGGGTCGCACCGCGGCGGCGGCAATGTGCTGCGCGTGATGCTGGGACCCGCAATCGCCCGCACCAGCGAGGACCGGCGTGGTGCGGCCATGGTGGCGCGCTTCGACATGTCGGCCATTCTCACCTCGCGCACGTCGATTCTGCTTTGGACGCAGTACAACACCATCCCGTCGCGCAACGGGGCGTTTCTCTCGGTGCTGTCGGCCGGCATTGGCATACGCGCGCACGGCGACGCGTCGCCACTCAAGCGATAACGTCGTCGTGGGCGGCTCGCGTCGCATGTACAGCCTGCACCATCAGCCCAAGCTGATGGCGCTGCGGTATGCGCGGCCGCCATGGGCTGACGACACACGCTTTCCGTTCTGCGTGCCGGCCATCGCGTCGCTGCGTGAACTGGACCTCGACGCGTCGGTGGTGTGTTTCGTGGGCGAAAACGGTTCCGGCAAGTCCACGCTGCTCGAGTCCATTGCCATTGCGGCGGCACTTCCCAGTGCAGGTGGGGCAGGGCGCGCCATGGACGATCCTACGCTCAGTGAACAGCGCTGGCTGGCACGAGCCATCAAACTCACGTGGCGCAGTCGCAACAACCGCGGACTGTTTCTGCGCGCCGAGGACTTCTTCAACTATCAGCAGCAACTGGCACGTGAACGCGCAGAGTTCGAAGACACACTCGCGCGCATGGAAGAGGAGTACGCGGATCGCTCGCCGCACGCCAAGGAACTGGCCATGGGACCGCTGCGCGCGAGTATGGCCGACATGGACCGTCGCTACGGCGCCAACCCCGACGCCAAGTCGCACGGCGAGGCGTTCCTCAACTTCTTCCAGGAACGCCTCGTGCCCGGTGGACTCTATCTGCTCGATGAGCCTGAGGCCGCACTCTCACCGCAGCGTCAGCTCACGCTGCTGGCGATGATGTTCGACTGCATTACCGAAGGCGCGCAGTTCATTCTTGCCACACATTCACCGCTGCTGCTGGCCTTCCCCAACGCTCGGCTCTACTCTTTTGACGGCGACGGCGTCGAACCCATTGCCTGGCAGGACACCGAGCACGTGCGTCTCACCCGCGACTTTCTGGCGGACCCGGAACGCTATCTGCGCAATCTGCGCGCGTAGGTCTGCGACGCCACCACCACTCCTGACTTGCATACGGCTGTCATGAAAACTGAGCCCAACCTGCTGCGCATTGCCGGTGCCCAGATTGCGCCGGTCTGGCTCGATCGCGAGGCGACCATCGACAAGGTGGTGGCGTGGGTGCGCAGTGCCGCTGCGAACGGCGCGGGTCTGGTGGCGTTTGGCGAGGCGCTGATTCCCGGCTATCCGTTCTGGATCGAACTCACTGACGGCGCGCGATTCGACAATCCCGTGCAGAAGGCACTGCATGCGCACTATCTCGAGCAGGCGGTGCAGATCGAAGCCGGCCATCTCGACAGGGTGTGTCAGGTGGCCGCCGAGTGCGGCGTGAGGGTGGTGGTGGGCTGCATCGAGCGGCCGCGTGATCGCGGTGGGCACAGTGTGTACGCCAGTCTGGTGCACATCGACGCGCAGGGCGTGATCGAGTCGGTGCATCGCAAGCTCATGCCCACGTACGAGGAGCGGCTCAGCTGGTCGCCCGGCGATGGGCACGGGCTTCGCACCCACGCCTGCGGCCCCTTCACGCTCGGTGCGCTCAACTGTTGGGAGAACTGGATGCCGCTCGCGCGTGCGGCGCTGTATGCCCAGGGCGAGAATCTGCATGTGGCCCTGTGGCCCGGCAGTGTGCGCAACACGGAGCACATCACGCGATTCATCGCGCGCGAGAGTCGCTCGTACGTGCTGTCGGTGTCGGGCCTGCTGCGCCGCACGGACATTGGCGCACACATCCCACACGCCGAGCGCATTCGTGAGGCGGCGCCGGAGATGCTGGCAAACGGCGGCACCGCCATCGCCGGCCCCGACGGCTCATGGATTGTGCCGCCGGTGGCCGACGTGGAGCAACTCGTGTTCGCGGACTGTGACTTGCGCCGAGTGCGTGAGGAACGGCAGAACTTCGACGTCATGGGGCACTATGCCCGGCCCGACGTGCTTCAGTTGCGCGTTGATCGCACGAGGCAGTCGGTGGTGACGTTCAACGACCAGACCAGCGACCCCCACTAGCCGCGGGCAGCGGGCCTGCCGCCCGATGCGATTATTTCGCGCTCGCGACCGCCGGCACCGTGCTGATGTAGGCCCACAAGGCCTGCATCTCGATGTCGGTCATGTTCTTTGCGTACTTGGGCATGAGTGCCATCGGCTCCCGCAGCTTCGTGCCGTCCTTGCGCACGCCTTCGCGCATGGCGCGCTCGAAGTCCGTGTACGTCCAGCCCACCAAGCCGGCGGGTGTGAGATTGGCGGCAGGCGGCCAGTCGGGTGGCCCGCCCACGATGGGGCCACCGGCGAGGCTCGGGAGATGACAGCCCGTACACACCTGGGCGAGGTGTTTGCCGAACTCGGCGTTCGGCGCTTCGGCCGGCGGCAGCACGGCGTGTGTGCCTTCGTGCGCGCTGGGATGCATGTCCGCCGAAAGTTTGAACTGCCCGGTGGCGAGGAGCATCTTGCCCACGGGGCCGAAGGTCGGTGCGGCGACCGTGTTGTCGACCGGTGGCAGCGAGCGAATGTAGGCGACGATATCGGACAGCTCGCGATCGCTCATGGCGAAGTAATCTTCCGACGGCATCACCGCCGGACGACCGTCGGGCTTCACGCCGTGTCGCACCATGCGGTCCCAGTCGACCGGTGTGTATTGCACGGTGCGTGAGCCTGCGCCCATTGTGAGATTGGGCCCAAGCAAGGTACCGATAGCGGGATCGTCGATCATCGTCCCGCCACCGAAGTTGGTGCTGTGGCACTCGACGCACACGTAACGCGCTTCCACGAGATGCTTGCCGCGCGCCACCGCGCTATCGCGCGCGACCTGCTCGCTCTCCGCACTGCGCAGCGAGTCGCTCGTTAGTGGCCAGGGCACGGGAAATGTGCTGGCCTTGATGGTGTAGGTCTTGTCCAGCTTGCTGGTGGCCGCGCTGCCGGCCCAGACATAGGTGCCCGCGCCCGCCACCACGAGTACGCCGATCAGGCCACCAAAGCCGATCGCGATCTTCTTCATGACGCCCATGCGTGCCCCCTCCCTGGTATGACGTCTTCGTATGGGATTAACCTGCGGCCTGGTTCGCGCCGTGTCGAGCGGGTGATTCAAATGGTATACGTACTGGAATGGCTGAACGACCGGCCTTTACCTCAGCGTCTCGCCCCTCGCTTCGCCGCCACGCGTGACGCCGCCATGACCTGCTGCAGCAGCCACGACCGTCCCTCGTCTTCGAGTGCGTCCGGTCGGTGTACCGCCACAAAGGAGAAGGGCGCCACTTCAAAGGGCAGGGCATGCACCGCGAGCTCTGGATCGGGCGCCTGTTCAGCAATGGTGCGTTCGGCAATGGTGAGCAGGAGGTCCGTGCCCAGCACGAGGCGCGGTGCGGGGAGAAAGTGCGGCCACACGGTCACCACGCGCCGTGTGCGACCGATGGCGGCGAGCGCGGTGTCGATCTCGTTCAGTGCATCGCCCCCGTCGAGTCCACGTACGGCCACGAGGGCATGCGGAGCGGCACAATAGCGAGCCAGCGTAAGGCCGCCACGAAAGGCACGATGTCTGCGGTCGCCCACACATACGAAGCGCTCCACGAAGAGGCGTGTGGCGACAACACCCGTGGGTATGACGGGGAAGACGCCGAGCGCCAGATCCAGCATGCCGTCCCGAACGCGCGCGGCCGCTGATTCGCGACTGAGTTGCACGACATCGAGCGTGACGTGGGGCGCCAGGCGACGCATCGCCCGCATCAGGCGAGGGAGCACAACGAGGGTGCCGTAGTCACTCATGGACACCCGGAAATGCCGTCGTGACTCCGACGGCTCGAAGGCCCCCTGGCCCACCACACGACGAGCCAGTGTCAGCGACTCGGTCAACACGGGAGCCAGCGCCACGGCACGCGGCGTCGGGCGCAGTCCACCGGCCGCCCGCTCCAGCAGCGGATCGCCAAGCAGCGTGCGCAAACGTGCGAGGGCGTGGCTGACGGCGGGCTGACTCATGGCCAGGCGCGTGGCCGCGCGGGTCACGTGGCGCTCGGCGAGCAGCGCCTCGAGGACCACCAGCAGGTTGAGATCGATGCCGCGCAGATTATTCATTCCATGCATGATATGCATGACAGGATCGAATTTCCAATAGCAGTTGGCATGGTGCAGAGTGCAGGGCGCAGTCTTCCCTCAGTCCTACAGAGAGCCCCTATGCCGCAATTCTCCACGCACCTGGCTCTGGCCTTCGCCATTGTGGCCGGCATGGTCATTCCCGTACAAGCCGGGGCCAATGGTCGCCTCGGCCGACTGGCCGGGCACCCGCTGTTTGCCGCGCTCACCTCGCTGGGCGTGAGTCTGGTGGTGCTGGCCGTGTTGGCGAGTGCCTTCGCGCCACGTCCCGATCTCACAGCCACTCGTAGCGCGCCACCCTGGGTATGGCTCGGCGGGTTCGCGGGAGCCATTTATGTGCTCACGGCCACCGCATTTGCCCCGCGTCTTGGTGCGGCCACGTTCACCGCGGCGGTAGTGGCGGGTCAGTTGGTGGCGGCGGCGGTGATCGATCACGGGGGGCTGTTCGGCTTCGCGGTCCGTCCTTTGTCCCTGGTGCGAGTGTTGGGTCTCGCGCTGGTGGCGGGTGGTGCTCTGGTGCTGCAGCAGTCGGCCACGAGCAAGTAGCGGACGCGCGCGCATGGCATGCGATGTGGCCCGTGCTACATTGATCCAAACTTCCCTGGAGTCTTGCTGCGCATGGTCGACCCATCATGTACCTTCTGTCGGATTGTG
Organism: Gemmatimonas sp. UBA7669; assembly: GCF_002483225.1. NCBI lineage: Bacteria > Pseudomonadati > Gemmatimonadota > Gemmatimonadia > Gemmatimonadales > Gemmatimonadaceae > Gemmatimonas > Gemmatimonas sp. UBA7669. The sequence continues at coordinate 20,893 of NZ_DLHL01000051.1, forward strand.
GCCGGCGAACTACCGGTAAGCGTGGTGGCCGACGAACCATTGGCGCTGGCGATCATGGATCTGCGGCAATTCCACGCGGGCCATGTCATCATTATTTCGCGCGCGCACGTGCATGACCTGCGCGACGCCGATGCCGAGACCGTGCGTGCAGTGTTTGATCTCACCGCGCGCATCGCACGCGCGGTTCAGCGCACATTTGACCCCGAAGGCCTCAGCGTATGGCACTCGGCGGGCGAGGCCGCCAATCAGGAAGTGCCGCACTTGCATGTGCATGTGCATCCGCGCGTGATGGGTGACATGGTGCTGGACGTGTATCCGTCACCACCACCGCTGCCGTCGCGCGATGCGTTGGACGCGCTGCGCGACCGGATTGTTGCGCAGGGTATCACGTCGTACCGGTGACGGGTATGTGTGCCACATCCAGATGGTCCGCACGAAGGATCTCGCCGTACCAGCAGCTCTTTTTCATGACAATTGCGATGGGATGGAGCACGCGCAGTCCGCGGATTCGATATCCCGAACTGATTGCCACCTACGGTGGCGATACGCTCTGGGCCGCCATGGTGTACTGGCTGCTCGCCTGGTGGCGTCCGCGCGTGCCATGGCCGGTTCGTGCTCCGGCCGCCCTGTGCATTGCCACGGCGGTGGAGTTCAGTCAGTTGTATCAGGCGCCGTGGATTGTAGCGCTACGCGACAATCCGGTCGCGGCCCTGGTACTGGGGCAGGGTTTTCTGTGGACGGACCTGGTGTGTTATGCCGTCGGCGTCGCCGGTGCGGCGCTTATTGATGCGCTGCTGCTGACGAAGCAGCCGCTTCCTGAGATGGAACACACGTGACAGCAGCACTGCATCGCTGTCATCGTGATGCGCGCGGTACGATGGGCACGAAGACCGTGCTGCCCGGGAAGTCAAACGCCTCATACGGCGCCATGCGCACGCGCAGCGCTAGCCCTTCTTCATTGGGCATGGTGAAGGCCACATCCAGCGTCATGCCGGCGCCAAAGCGTCGTGTGGCTTTGACGGTGCGCTGCTGATTGGCCGGCAGGTCGGCGCCGTCCACCGCGAGCAGTTGCCACTCCTGCACGGCCATCGTGGTGTCGGCACCCCGTTTCACCAGCGACACCTCCACTCGCTCGTTGCTGGGAATGCTCGCAAAGCGCAGACGGTGAGTGGCACCGACATCGAGTGTGAGAGGCTCCGGCTCATGCCTGCCGTTTACGGCCACGCGCCCCAAGTAGCCGGGGCCATGCGTGGCCAGCAGCACCACGTGATCGCGCCGCGGGTTGTACGTGGCGGGATTCTCGAGCACCAACATGGCGCTGTACAGGCCCGACGCCAGTTCATCGCCTGCTTCGTCGTGGGTATGAATCATGAAGGTGCCGGCGCGCGGCGGTGTGAAGCGCACCACAAACGAGTCGCGCGGCGCGATGGGCGCACGCAGGCGAGTGCCCATGCCGCTGAATGAACCCACACCATCGAACCAGCTCTCGAGTTCCATGCCGTGCCAATGCACCGACAGCGGCGACGTGATGCGGTTGTGTACGGCGATGCGCACCGGCTGTCCTCGCGCGAGCAGCAGCGGTTGACTGGGCACGGTGATGGAATCGCGCGCCGGTCGCTGTGCGCCGCGCTGCAGGACAAAGGCAAACCCCGGCGTGCTGTCGAACACGCCGGTGCGGGTCTGCGCAAACAGCGTCAGTCGGCGTTCGTTGGCCGGCGCTGCGCCACGACCCGCCGCGCGGGCTTCCTCGCGCGCCGCCAACGCACCGGGTGCGGCGCGCACCGTGATGCCCATGACGAGACCCGCCATGTTGTGCCCGGCCATACTGTGGCTGGTCATGGCATGCGGCGCCGCCTCGCGTCCGGCGTTGTTGGCCACCGGAAAATCCTGCACCGACGTCATGTGCCGCGTGAGATGACAATGAAACAGCCAGTTGCCCGGGCGCTCGGGCACCCAGGCCATGGTCATGGATTCCCCGGCGGTCAACAGCTCAGTGACCACATCATGCTGCTCGGCCTGCGGCACGTCGCGCCACGACGCCGGGTTGCCCTTGCCGGTAACACGGAAGTAGAACCCGTGCAAATGCATGGGATGCGATGTAAGCGAGGCATTGATGACACGCCATCGCACAGAATCGCCCACAGTGTAAGACAACGGCTCGGTGTTGGGGAAGCTGCCGCCGTTCATGGTGATCTTCCAATCGACCGTGTCCGTGAGGCCGGGCGCGTACTCATCGAGCCAGCGATTGATGACAAAAGTGCGTTCGCGCGGATCGGGGACCGTTCCCTTGGCATCCACCACCAGCGCGCCTAGGAAAGGTCCCTCTTCAGCTTCACCACTCCACATCCAGTCGGGAATGGGCGCCACACGATGCCGTACGGTGGGTGTGGTGCGTCCCCAGTAGAAATGCGCGCCCGGCGCGCCCACCGAGAAGGTGACGGTGGTGTCTCGGCCCGGCAGCACCGCGACCGAGTCTTCCAGGTTGCCCTGCGCACGCCCCGTAAGGCCACGCACCACCATGCGCTTCTCGAGCGTGTTGCGCAGTGTGAGGCGCACCACGCCTCCTTCCACATGTCTGAGCATGGGACCTGGCACTCGCGGTTCCACCCCGGGCTCGGCAAAGGTGAACGCTGCGACATCTGCGTGGCCCGTTCCCTGTGGCTGCCAGCGTACCAACCTCGACTCGAGCGTGACGACAAGCGTGTCGTTCACCACGTGCCCCGCGGCGCGGCGATACTGCTCCGGCGTCGCCAGCGGCACGTCGCTGCCCTTGTGCACCGCCGGACGGAGCGTGAGGTCCGCGTCAGACTGCAGGAGCGTCGTCAGCGCGAACAGGAGCAGAGCGGCCGGCTTGTGGAACATGGCGAAGCGCCTCGGAGTGGTGGTGGCGCGCGAATTTTGCAGGACCAAGCGCGCGCGTGCGTCAGATACTACGCGCAAAACCCGCGCGCCGCGAGCTGAACCGCTGTCCGCCCACTGGCCGGCGTGACGCGAGGCGACTATCCCTCCGCCATGTCTGCGCCGAGTGAGTCTGCGCCGCACCCAGCAGCAGGTGCTGCCCCTGCCACGGACACCGCCCCTCATGGTGGTGCGGGAGCGTCGGCATCGGCGTCGCTCGCCGCAGCGTTGGCCTGCATCTGCTTTGGTGCCTCGGTAGTAGCCACGCGGCACGTCGTGCCTCAGACCACGCCCGTCGTGCTGGCCTTCATGCGCTATGTAATTGGCAGCCTCTGCATGTTGGCTCTGCTCAGGCGTCGGGCACTGGCTCCCATGGCGCGACATGACCGGCTGCAGGTGTTGGCGCTCGGAGTCCTGTTCTTCGGACTCTTTCCGTGGAGCTTCAGCGCGTCGCTGACCTACCTGCCCGCTGCCACGGTTGCGCTGATCCTCGCCACCATTCCACTGGTGACGATGGCATTGTCGCTGCTGCGTGGCACGGAGCGGCCAAGCGTCGGTCTGGTCAGCGGGCAGTTGCTGGCCCTGTTTGGCATCGTGCTGGCCATCAGTCCGGCGTTGTTCGCATCACGAGAGGGAGCTGCGCCGGCGGCGGATACCCCGCACAGCCTGGTGGGATACCTTCTCGCCTTCACCACCGTGTGCTGCGGCGCGGTATACAACGTGTGGTCGCGACCCCTGTTGCTGCGCTATCCCTCGGCCACCATTACCTCATGGGCCATGGTGGCCGGTGCGCTGTCACTGGCGCCGCTGGCGCTGATGCAGGGACTTGCCGCGAACACACGCGACATCACGACAGACGGCTGGCTCACGGTGCTGTTCCTCGGCACGCTGGGTGGGGCCGTGGGATTTGGACTCTGGAGCTATGCGCTGCGCCGCTCCACGCCATCACGCGTGGCCGTGTTTCTCGCGCTCAATCCCATTTCGGCTATCACGCTGGGCGTGTTGCTGCTGGGTGAGCCGGTATCGGCGCGCTTGTTTGTCGCGTTGGCCGCGGTGCTGGCCGGCATTCAACTTGCCACGCGCAGCACGCGTCCCGTGCCATCGCCAGGTCGTTCTCCATTGCGCAGCGACCAGTAGCCGTTCACGACCACGTGCACAATGCCCACGGGATACTGGAACGGATTGGCAAAGGTAGCCGTGTCGGACACGGTGGCCGGATCAAAGACCACGATGTCCGCCGCCATGCCAACGGCCAACAGCCCCCGATCGCTGAGGCGCACACGCGATGCCGGACGTGCAGTCATACGGTGCACCGCCTGCTCCAGTGACAGCGCGCGACGCTCGCGCACATAGCGACCAAGCACGCGCGGAAAGGTGCCAGCGCCACGCGGATGCGGACTGCCACGACGCGTAGGTCCGTCAATGGCAAAGCCGCCGCCATCGGAACACACCATGGAGAACTCGTGTGCCAGCAGCCGGTCGAGATTGTCCTCGCTCATGGCGAAGCCCAGCATGCCGACATCGGTGTTGTTACGCCGCAGCAGTCCAACGACGGCTTCGTACGGGTCCTGCTGCTGCGCGGCGGCCCAGGTGCCCAATCGTTTGCCTTCAGCATCGCGGTCTTCAGCTCGGGCCACCCGTGAGATCTGCACATTGTCCCAGCCACCGATGAGCTCCACCTTGGCGAGCACCTCCTGACGAATGCGTGGGGCAGTCGCCGGGTCCGCGAGGCGCGCAAGAAAGGCGGCGTCACCGCCGTCTCTGGACCAGGTGGGAAAGAGGTTGGTGAGTCCGGTGGCGTAGGCCACATAGGGATACACGTCGAACCAGGCGGCAATGCCTTCGGCTCGCGCGGCGCGCAATCGCGCAAAGCAGGCGTCGATCTTGCTCCAGTTGCGTGTGCCTTGCTGCTTGAGATGTGATACCTGCAGGCCGCAGCGCGCGCCGCGGGCCACGGCAATGGACTCGTCGATGGACTCGAGCAGCTGATCGTCCTCGTTTCGCATGTGTGTGGCGTAACTCAAGCCACGCGCACTCAATGGACGACAGAGTGCCACCAACTCACTCTCGCTGGCAAACGCGCCCGGTGTGTACTCAAGGCCGGAGCTGGCGCCACAGGCGCCCTCGGACACTGCGCGTTCCACCATGGCGGTCATGCGCGCCATCTCGGATGCGCTGGCCCTGCGATCTGACTCGCCCACCACGGCACCACGCACGGTGCCGAGCCCGATCATGCTGGCGATGTTCACCGAGGGGCGCAGCGCGTTGGTGCGTGCTTCCCATGCGGCAAACGAGTTGCCGGCGTCACCGCTGAAACGCGAACTGCCGTCGGCGCCCACCACGATGCTGGTGATGCCCTGACGAATGACACTCTCCATGCGCGGGTCATCGCGCAGCCCACCGTCACCATGCGAATGGATGTCGATGAAGCCGGGCGCCACCGTCATGCCGCGTGCGTCGATTTCCTCGGTCCCGCGATCAGCGACGGCAGGCTGCATGGCCACGATGCGGCCGGCGGTGACGGCGATATCGAGACGACGCGCTGGGGTGCCGCTGCCATCGAGCACCGCACCTCCGCGCAATACGAGGTCGTACGCGCGTCGCGATGGCACGTAGGGCGCACCCGCCAGCAGGATGGATGGAGCTGAAAGCGATGCTGCAGCTATCGCGCCTGCCTTGAGCAGGTCACGGCGCGTGCGATTCGGTTCTGTGCTGCGTTTGTTCACGGCACAATCCTGAGCGGTTGTGCCAACCGGATGGCGCCAATGCCCAGGTCCCAGAGCTGGCGGTTGAGTGCCGGGATGTCGCGGCCAACCAAGGCATCCGATCGAGCCTTGAGTGATTGCCACGTGGTCTGCAGTTCGGTCAGCCGATCACGTGAGGATTGGTTGACGCGCGGCAAGTCGCTCTCGGTGGCATTGACCATGAACATCCAGTTGGCGGTGAACTGCTGTGCGTAGTTCTCCACGTCGTCATAGGCGCGGGTGCGGCGGCTGACCATGGCCGAGTCCCAGGCGGCGAGGCGCGCGGCGAGACTGTCGGCGCTGCGCCTGACACCGGTGTAGCGCTCTTCGGCGGGCAGGGCCGCCAGCATGGTCTTGAGCTGTGTGCGCACATCCTGCAGCCGGTTCACGGTGCTGTGCATGACCGCGAGTTCCGCTTCGGCTCGCGTCATGAACGCGTCGTATTCCGCATAAGTTGCCGCTTCCACGGCGTACAGCGGATTCGGGAGGATGGTGCCGTCCTTCTCAACGGTCTTGTCACCGTGCTTGAGCGTAAAGCGATAACGCCCCGGCACGGCCTTGTGGCCACGGTAGCTGGCCTCGATGTACACGCCCGGTACGCCGGGCAGTGTTTCGTGTCGCATATCCCACACGAAACGGTTGAGCCCCTTGGCTTTGGGCAGCGTGGACGGTGCCGGCGGACCGCCGGCCCAGCTCCTGGCGCTGCTGTCCTTGCGGGAGCTGATCGTACGAATCACACGCCCGGTCGCATCGCGGATTTCAAGTGTGATGTGATTGCTGTCGGGGAGCTCCGGCAACTGGTAGTACAGCACCACGCCATTGGCCGGATTGACACCGGCAAAGGTGTCGGCACCGGTGAAGTCCGCGGCCGGTGCATTGAGGGCGCTGCCGCCGTTCACCAGGTAGGCGTCGGCCGGCTGGTAGAGATGCAGGGCGGGCAGGTCGGGCTTGTGCTGCCGCAGCAGCGTGAGGTCGTCGAGAATCCAGAAGCTGCGTCCCGACGTGGCGGCGATGAGGTTGCCCTGATGCACGCGCAGGTCGGTAATGGGGGTGCGTGGCAGATTGAGCTGGAACGGAATCCAGTTCTTGCCGCCATCCCACGAGAGGAACAGTCCTCGTTCGGTTCCGGCGTACAGCAGGTCACGCCGCACGTCGTCTTCGCGCACCACCCGCGTGAAAGCCTCGGCGGGAATACCCTTGTCGATCTTTGTCCATGTCGCGCCATAATCGGTGGTCTTGTAGAGACCCGGCGCGTGATCGTGGAACTTGTAGCGGGTGGTGGCGATGTAGGCCGTGCCGCGGTCGTGCGGGGAGACCTCAATGGCGTTGATGAGCGTTTCGGGCAGCCCGCGTGGCGTGACGTTCTTCCACGTCGCGCCGTTGTCACGTGTGACGTGTACGAGTCCGTCGTCGCTGCCCGTCCAGATCACCCCGCGCTCGTGCGGCGACTCCATGACATACGACAGGGTGCCATAGTTTTCTGCACCGACTGCCTCGTTGGTGAAGGGCACGCCGGGCCGACCCTGCTTGTCTTTCTCGTTGCGGGTGAGGTCGGGCGAGACTTCGCGCCAGGTGCGACCCATGTCCTGGGTCTTGAGCAGCATCTGCGCCCCGTGATAGTAGGTGGTGGGCTCGTGCCGGCTCCAGATGATGGGCGCGTTCCAGTTGAAGCGGTACTTCATGTCCTTGGCGTCCATGCCCAGGTACTGGATGGGCGCGCCCATGATGCTGGTGGATGCTTTCGCTTCCGTGTCCACCACCTCAATGGTGCCCTGATAGCTGCCGCCCAACACGAAGCGTGGGTTGTCGGGGTCGAATGCCAGGAAGGCACTTTCACCGCCCGCCGAACGCGTCCAACTGGCCGGTGTGATGCTGCCGCTGCCCAGCTCGCGGCTGGCAATCATGACCGAGCTGTTGTCCTGCTGGCCGGCGTAGATGCGATACGGAAACGCATTGTCCACACTGATGCGATAGAGCTGCGCGGTGGGCATGTTGGCCTGCGTGCTCCAGCTCTGACCCTTGTCGAAGGTCACAACCGCGCCGCCATCGTCGGCCAGAATGAAGTTGCTGGAGTTGGCGGGGTTGATCCACATGTCGTGGTAGTCGCCATGCACACCGCGCACTTCACTCCAGGTTCGGCCCCCGTCATCCGAGCGCAGGGCGGGCGCACTCAGTACGTAGACCGTCTGCTCGTTCTGCGGATCGACAAAGAGTTCGATGTAGTACCAGGCGCGCTGCACCAGACGCGGCTCATCGGTGACCTTGGTCCACTTGTCCCCGGCATTCGTGGAAACATAGAGACCACGTTCGTCTTCGTTCGAGTCACTCTCGATGAGCGCGTACACGCGCTCACTGTTGGACCGACTGACGGCCACGGCCATCTTGCCCATCTTCTTGGGCAGACCCGTAGTCATCTTCGTCCAGGTTTCGCCCATGTCGGTGGATTTGTAGAGCGCGCTGCCCGGGCCACCGCTGATGACTTGCCACGGCTTCCGGCCATGCTCCCACATGGCAGCGTAGAGAATGCGCGGGTTGTTGGGGTCCATGGCCAGCTCGGACGCGCCAGTGCGCTCGTCCACGAACAGCACCCGCTTCCAGGTCGCGCCGCCGTCGACCGACTTGTACACGCCGCGCTCGCTGTTGGGGGCATACAGCGCGCCCTGCGCCGCCACCAGCAGCACATCGGGGTTCTTCGGATGCACCACAATGCGTGCAATGTGTCGCGTGGAATCGAGACCGATCTTCTTCCAGGTCTTGCCGGCGTCGGTGGAGCGATACATGCCGTCGCCCGAGTGTGTCATCACCCCGCGCACGGCGTGTTCGCCGCTGCCCACGTATACCACATTGACATCACTCTCGGCTACGGCAATGGCGCCGATGGTGGCGGTGGTGAAGAAGCCATCGGAGATGTTGCGCCAACTGATCCCCATGTTCTCGGTCTTCCACAGGCCGCCACCGGTGGTGCCCATGTAGTAGACCTTGTCGTTGCCCACCACGCCGGACGCGGCGACCGAGCGGCCGCCGCGGAAGGGTCCGATGGAGCGCCACTTGAGGGGCTGATAGGCACTGTCCAGCGCGGAGGGGGCCAGTTGGGCGGGAGCATCCTGCGCCGCGAGCAGGAGGAGGGACAACGGCAGCAGGTGGCGAAGTCGGCGACGGATCATGGCAGGAGGGGAAAGGAGTCGCCGCAAACGTATCCATTCGGTATGGTGACGCGATAGCCTGCGCGAGTCCCCCAGAGGGGCGCCGGCTGCGGCCGTTCCTCCGTCAGCCGGCGCCCCCGCGACACATTCTCAGAACAGGGTGTTCCAGTCGTCGTGCATCTGCTTGAGCAGTGACAGTGTGTCCGCGACGGCTTGCGCACCGATGTGTGTGCCATCCGCGCAGCCATTGGACACGTTCGTCATTGCGGCATACCCGTGATTCTGTCCGGGAAACACCCGCAGTTCGGCGCGACTGCGGCAGTTGTCGCCGTTGTGTTTCACGCAGAAGGAGGTTCCCGATCCCGTGCGTTCCCATCCTGCCCTGGTAAACGTTGATTCGCCGGCATCAGGTCGCTCATGCGACTGGCGCAGCGTGGCATCGTTCACCACCGATTTGGGTTTGCCCGACTCGCTGAGGTTGGCCGTGATGAACCGGGCCATATCTGCATGCGTGGTGTGCACCGCGCCAGCCGGACCGTGGGAGTGAAAGTTCTCCACCAGCTCGATGGCCGCAGCATCCGGTGTGATGACGCCGGTGCTGGGATTGCTGTTGTGTTCCCACACGCCGTCAGGTGTGCTGTTCGTTGCCAAGCGACCCACGCCGGAGCGTGACATGCCCAATGGCGTGAACACCTCATCCTGCATGAGCTGCTCGTATGACTTTCCGGTGAGACGCTCGGCCATGGCTGCGGCAATGATGCAGCCGCCTCCATACACGATGCTGGAGCCGGGAGAGGGCACGGGCTCGTCCTGTAGCGACGTCACCACGTAGTTGTACCGGCGCACGGCAAGCGAGTCCGCCGTCGCGTACTCGGTGCGGAACGCGTCAGAAAGTGCGGTGCGGTTTACCGTCATCTCGAACCCGTTGACGGGCGCGTATGGCAGGTCGGCGCTGTGCGACATGAGCTGCTCGAGCGTCTTGTCGAGATACGATTCCCTGATTCGGTAGCGTGTCCGGAAAGCCTCCGATGTCATTTCCGGAAAGACGTCGCGAATGCGCGTGGTCCAGGCGAAGTCGGACCGTTGCTGAACCAGACGCGCCATGAGATAGCCCGTGAAGGGCTTCGAGACCGATCCGATGCAGAAGCGGTCCGACTGCTGAACGACATTGGCGCTCAGCGTGGCAGCCAGGTCCGACCTTCGCTGGCCGACGGCCAGGCCGATGACGGTGTCACCGCCATCGCGCACGAGCACCGCGGCGAGTGCGGGGACGCCGTGCGTTGTGCGAATGTCGTCGAGTTTGCTGTTGAGATAGGCGGCCGGCGAAAGACGCGGGGTATTGTTGCGGCCGATGGGCGGGCGATTGGGGGTGCGGGAAGCCATGGTCAGTGCCTCATTCAAACGTGCGGTTGCCGATGGGCGACCACGCGACCGCCCAATCCTCACCGCGATTGTAGGATGCAGCCCACCACATACGGCGGTCGGTGCCGGCCCCCACGAGATAGAGCTCGCTGCCGTCCCAGTTAGTCGTAGCGGCTGGGCCGGTATTGAACACACCATGCGGAACCTGCTCCCAACCTCGCCACGTCTGCCCCGTGTCCGTGGAGCGATTCCACCAGCACTTGTTGTCCATGCCCCGTCCGACGACGTAACACGTGCTGCCGTCGGCGGAGAGGGCGACTGCCGGCGCAGACGAGAACGTTCCGGAGCCAATGGCCTCCCATGCGATCTCCCACACGTGTCCGCGGTTCCGGGAACGCGCAAGCCAGAATCGATTGTCGGTACCACGACCCACCACGATGAGGGTCTCGCCATCGGCACTCACGCCGGCGCTGCAGCCGGTTTCGAAGACGCCGGCGCCGATCGCGTTCCACGTCTTCTCCCAGCTGCAACCTTCGTTCTTCGAGCGCACAAACCAACACCGGTTGTCCTGGCCACGAACAAAGACATACAACAGTCGACCATCTCCCGAGCAGGCGATGGTTGGAGCGGAAGTGGCGACCGCGTTGCCGATCTTTCTCCACTCGATGTCCCAATCCTGCATGTAGTCGCAGCTTCGGGTGTAAAAGACACCGGCGTCGCCAAAGACTTCGGACGCGCGTGCGACGATGTGCATCAGGCGTCCGTCTGCCGAACCGCAGACGCCCGGCGAATGCGGGCCGCGTGCAAAGGCTGGCAGACTGGGGATCTTGTGCCAGTCACGCCATTCGGCGCCCCGTCGGTAGCTGGCTGCACGAAGCAGCGGCGCCCCCTGATCAAAGGCAAAGACGTCGAGACGACGCTCGAGCACGAGATGAACTGCAGGGCGAAGCGTCGGCATGCGTGAGTCTCCATGTGCAAGGCGAGTGGACCGGGATCGTGCGTGGGAAGGCGCCCGATATGGCGGACCGCTACACTAGGATTGAACCGCGCATTCGTAAATGCAGCACGTTCGCTGCAGGGGCGAACGACCTATGACAAGGTTTCTTCCGCCGAGTTCGTCGTGATGGTGTGCGACCGCACGGTGATAGATTCCGCCTCTCTCGCCGCATTCGCCGGGCTGCGACATCCGGCGGTGCTCATCTCACCTCTTGCTCGCGTATGAAGCTGTGATCATCGTTCTCAACGGCCCACTTGGTATTGGCAAATCCACACTCGCCGAGGCGCTGCACGAGCAGCTCGAGTCTTCCGTGATGCTCGACGGCGATCACGTCGTGGCGCTCAATCCGCCGCCAGACGACGAGGTGGCTTACCTGCATGACACGCTGGCCCTGCTGATCGCGCATCACCAACGTGCGGGCTACCGGCACGCGGTCATCAATCACTACTGGAGTGCGCCCGAGCAGTTGGACGATTTGCGGAGCCGACTGCGCAGGGTGGACGATGACGCCGAGCTGCGCTGCTTCCTGCTCACGCTGCCTGAAGCGGAGAACCTGCGCCGCATCGCGCGAAGGCAGCAGGCTCGCGCACTCGATGAGGTGGAATTCGAACGCGAAACCGTTGCCGCGGAACGTGCGGTCCTGTACGCACACGCAGGCTCGGGACTGGGCGAGCCGTTCGATGTGTCCGATCCGCCAGAGATGCTGGTGGCCAGACTGCTCGAACTGCTGAATCTGGGCTGACGCCACACGGCAGTTGCCCGCGGTTGCGGGGTGGATGATGTCTGACTAAAGTCAGCTATATGCTCACCCCCGAAGCCCGCTTCCGCCGATTTGCCCGCGCCGTGACCACCGAAGTCGGGGCGCTCGACCAATCCTTCCTTGGCCGTGGCCGCCCGCTGGGCGCCGCCCGCGTACTCAACGCGGTTGGCCACGGCCTCAAAGATGTGGCCGTGCTTCGACAGTATCTGCGCCTCGACTCAGGCCTCATGAGTCGTTTGCTGCGCAGTCTCGAGGATGAGGGTCTGGTTGCCGTAGTGGCCGATGCACAGGACGGTCGCCGGCGCACCGTGGCGCTCACTGCCGCCGGACGGCGCGAGTTCCGCGCCTATGAAACGCTGTCCAATGCCCGCGCGCGGGCCGCCCTCGCGCGCTATCCGCATCGCGAGCGCTTCCTTGCGGCGCTGGATCTGGTGGCGACCGTACTGGCTGCCGATCGGGTGGTCATCGAAACGGCGGATCCGGATGACGAGACGGCGCAATACTGTCTGGCGGAGTATTACGCCGAGGTCAACGCACGATTCGCAAACGGCTTTGATGTGGCGCAGTCCGTGCCGCCGTCCCGTGCGTCCCTCGTTGCGCCGCTGGGCACGTTTCTGGTGGCGATGTCCGACGGCCTGCCGCTCGGTTGTGTATGTGTTGTTGGAGACGGCGGTGCCACCGCGGAGATCAAGCGCCTCTGGGTGGCACCAGCGGCGCGCGGCCTTGGCCTCGGACGCCGTCTCATGGAGCAGGCCGAGGATGCCGCACGCACGCTGGGTATTCACACGCTGCGGCTCGACACCAACGAGGCACTCACCGAGGCCCGGGCGCTGTACGAGCGCAGCGGCTGGGTGCAGATCCCGCGCTACAACGAGAATCCGTACGCGCACTGGTTCTTCGAGAAGACGCTGGCGCGACGCAGTGCACGTCGGGCGAAATGACCGTGTTCAGCCGTTGGGAGCAAGCTCGACCAGCTCCTGCGCGTACTGGCGGAAGTCGCGTGGGGCACGGCCAAGCGCGCGCTGCACCCCGTCGGTCAACGAGGCGTTGCGCCCATCCAGCACGGTCGTGAAGAGATAGCGCATCAACTGACCCAGCTCACTCGGCAGGTTGTCGGCCAGCAAGACCTCTTCAAATGTCGTCATGGGGATGCTGGTGAAGGAAATGTCGCGCCCTGTGGCCTCGGCCAACTCCGAGATGGCGTTGCCGAAGGTGAGAAGACGCGGTCCGGTGAGTTCGTACACCTGGCCCGCATGCATTGACGGATGACGCAGTGTGGCGAGTGCCACATCCGCAATGTCTTCGCAGTCCACGAACGGCTCCTGCACGGCGCCAACGGGCAGATAGACCGCGCCAGCTTCCACCATCGGTGCGATGAAGCTCTCGCTGAAGTTCTGAAAGAACCAGCTGGCCCGCAGGACCGTCCAGGTCAGCCCCGATTGCTGCACCACCTGCTCACACGCCTCGGCTTCCACTTCACCACGTCCGGACAACAGCACCAGTTGCTCCACACCTGCCGAGCGCGCGAGTTCCACGAAGTGTGCGATGTCGCTCAGCGCACCCGGGACGGCCAGGTCCGGTTGATAGGCAATGTACGCGGCCCGCACCCCGGCGAGCGCGGCGGGCCAGGTGCTGCGGTCACTCCAATCGAAGGCCGGAGCGCTGCTGCGTGACGCAGCGCGAACGGGAATGCCTGCGTCCGTCAGACGCTCAGCGATTCGCCGGCCGGTCTTGCCTCGGGCGCTGGTGACCAGAATGGGACGAACGGCACGTTGTGACATGGTATGGGCTCCGTGTGGGGTTGGGATGGACCCCTGCACACTGCAAGGTGACGTAACGTCAACTGCAAGTCCCGCCCGTTTGGGTGCATGTTCCCACCATGTTCACTGTCGGCGAATTCTCCCGCATCGCGCGGGTCTCCAAGCGTCTGCTTCGCTAATACGATCAGATCGGCCTGTTCGAACCGGCGCACAGTGATGTGCGCACCGGACGACGGTTGTATCAGGCGGACCAGTTGTCGGCGCTCAACCGCATTCTCGCGCTCAAGGATCTGGGGCTGTCGCTCAGTGAAGTGCGCCGTCTGCTCGACGAGCGCATTGGCGTGGCGGCGTTGCACGACCTGCTGCAGCAGCGCAAAGCGGAGATCGAACGGCGCATCACGGAGGAGGCGCAGCGGGTGCGCCGCATTGAGGCGCGACTCGATGCCATTCGGGAGAGCGAGTCCGGTCGGCCGCTGCACGTCGTGGTGAAATCGCTGACGGCGCAGCCCGTGCTGGGGGCGCGGGTCACCGTGGCGACGTTCGAAGAGGGATTGTCGCTGCTGCTGCGCATCCGCGCCGCACTGCCAGAGGACCGCCAGCATGGTCTCTGCTACTGCATCTGTCATGCGGCCCACGACAGCCACCGCGCGCTCGATCTCGAGCTGGGCTGCCACACCAGTTCCCTCCGCACGGTCGAGACTGAACTCGCCGACGGTCTGCGACTTGTCCCGCGTCTTCTTCCCGCCGTGGACTCAGCAGCCACCACCGTGATGCGCGGTCCACTGGAGCGCATCATTCTCGGCTATGGGCAGATCGGCGAGTGGGCGGAGCGCAATGGTTATCGTACGCTGGACGGTGCGCGGGAAGTCTCCTTGCATCTTCCCACCGAGCCGGGCGCCGCGGACTACCTCACGGAGATCCAGCAGCCGGTGGAGCAACTGACGGCGACCATCTCGCGCAAACCGCGACGGCGCCGTAACGTGGACGCATGACTGACATCGTTCACTCACAGGCCGTTGACTTCCCGTACCACATGACCACCACGGGCTTTGACCTGCCCGGTTACAAGATCGTGGCGGTGCTCGGTGTGGTGCGTGGGGTGGTGGTGCGTTCACGCTCGGTGTTTGGCACCATCGGCGCGACCATTCAGACCCTGGCTGGCGGCAATATCACACTGTTCACGCAGCTGGCCGAGCGCACGCGGGCCGACGCCTTCAACACCATGTTGGTGCAGGCGGAGATGGCCAACGCCGATGCGGTGATCGGCATTCGCTATGACGCCACCGAGATCATGGGCGGTGTGACCGAGGTCATCTGCTACGGGACGGCGGTGCGGGTGAAGGCGCTGGACGCCGAGACGCACAGCGAGCCGCGGCAGGTCCGCTGAGGTCTACGCCGGAAAGATGCCCGTGCTCAGGTAGCGGTCACCGCGGTCACACACGATGAACACGATGGTGGCGTTCTCCACCTCGGCCGCCATGCGCAACGCAATCACGCAGGCGCCGGCGGCGGAGGGACCACAGAAAATGCCCTCTTCCGCGGCCAGGCGACGGGCCATGTCCTCGGCTTCGGCTTGCGACACCAGCTCGATGCGATCGACACCGGTGGCATCGTAGATCTTCGGCTGATAGGCCGCCGACCACTTGCGGATGCCGGCAATCTGCGAGCCTTCGCTGGGCTGCGCGCCGATGATGTGCACGCCGGCCCGCTGCTCGCGCAGGTACCGCCCCACGCCCATGATGGTGCCGGTGGTGCCCATGGCGCTCACGAAATGCGTGAGTCGCCCGCCGGTGTCGCGCCAGATCTCGGGGCCCGTGCTCTGATAGTGGGCGCGCGGATTGTCCGGGTTGGCAAACTGGTCCAGCACCCGTCCTTCGCCGCGCGCCTGCATCTGCATGGCGAGATCGCGCGCGTACTCCATGCCACCAGCCGACGCCGGTGTGAGAATGAGTTCGGCCCCATACGCCCGCATGGATGCGCGCCGCTCGGCGCTCAGGTTGTCGGGCATGATGAGCGTCATGCGGTAGCCCGTCATGGCCGCGATCATGGCCATGGCAATGCCCGTGTTGCCGCTGGTGGCTTCGATGAGCCGATCACCGGGCCGAATCTCGCCGCGCGCTTCGGCGCCACGAATCATGGACAGCACGGGGCGATCCTTGACGGAGCCGCCGGGGTTGTTGCCTTCAAGTTTGCCCAATACCACGGTGCCATGACCTGCACCGAAGGCAGCAGGGAGGCGCTGTAGTTGCACCAGGGGCGTGTTGCCGATGGTGTGGTCGATGGCCCGGTAGGACGCGGCATGCGGGTTCATGCCATGCACAACGCCATGGGAGCGCGATCCGTTCACAGGCCCTGTGCGGAGCGTGAACTCGCCAAGCGCAGGACGGCCGGATAGCATTGGACATGCCTCGGATCATGCCTTCCGCTCCCGTCATGCTGCTGGCCGTCGTGGCCGCATCAATTCTCGGCGCGCCACTCGCCGCACCGCTCGCCGCACAATCCACGCGACCGACCACTTCGAGCGACCGGCCGCGCCCGCAGTCTGCGCTGGCCCCGGCACTCGCGATGCGCGTGCCCGAGGCCGATGCGCTGCTGCCCTGGTCGGAGCAGATCGCGGTGCGCGAGAGCTGGTTGGGCAAGCGCCACGCGATGCTGCTTCCCATGATGCGGCGGCATGGCATTGCCATGTGGATTGTGGTCAACGAGGAGTTCCACGACGATCCGCTGGTGCATGCCGTGGCGCCGCCGCGCCCCTACACCGGCAATCGGGACATTTTCGTGTTCATCGATGCCGGTGCGCAGGGACTGCGCAAGTTTGCCATTACCGGCTACACCGAAGAGAATCTCGCGCGCTTCTTTGACGCACCGTTCACGGAGCCCCGGCCACCAGCCGCGACGCTGCGTGATCTCTACGCACAGTACCAGCCGGCCACCATTGGCCTCGGCATTCGCGGCACGCGCGGACAGACCCGCACGCTGGGCTACGATGCCTATCGCTTCCTGGCCGAGACGCTCGGACCGGACGCGGAGAAGCGCTTTGTGAGTGCGGGCGAGCTGGTGCAGGAGTATCTCGACACGCGTTTGCCCGAGGAGATGCCGCACTACACGACCGCGGTGCAGGTCACCGAAGCCATCGTGAAGCGGGCGCTTTCCAATGCCGTTATCACGCCGGGGAAGACCACGGTGGGTGATGTGCGGCGTGCATTGTTCGACATGCTCTGGGCGGCCGGTGTTCGCACCTGGTTCCAGCCCGACCTGCGTGTGCAGCGCGCCACGGGCGACGTGGCTACGTCGCGCGGCTTTTTGGCGGTGGCGCCCGAGGCCACCGTGATCCAGCGCGGTGATGTGGTACACATCGACTTTGGGATCAGTTACATGGGCTTCGACACCGACTGGCAGAAGATGGCCTATGTGCTCAAGCCCGGTGAACGCGACGTACCAGCGGGGCTCAAGCAGGCCATGGCCAATTCCAACACGCTGCAGGATGCGCTCATGCGGCGGCATGCTCGGCCCGGGCTGACTGGTGGTACGGTGTTCAACAATACGATGGCTGAGATGAAGGAGCGCGGCATCGAGGCGATGATCTATTCTCATCCCATCGGCAATCAGGGCCACGGTCTCGGCACGTCCATTGATTTCCGCAGCGGTCTGCGCAGCGATACGACAGCACAGAACTCGCGGCTTCGCCTTGGCTCCTATATGTCCATCGAACTCAACACGGCCACGGCCGTGCCGGAGTGGAACGGCAAGAAGGTGTTCGTGATGTTCGAGGATGACGCCTACCTGACCGAGGACGGCTATCGGTTCTTCCGTCCCCGGCAGGAGCAGTTCTACATCATCCGCTGAGGCGGCCGAACCGGGCGCACCTTACAGCGCGCGCACCGCAGCCGTCACGCGGCGCTCCATGTCGTCGAGTGCTGCGCGGTCCAGCCACTGACCGCGCAGCATGGTGCCCTGAATGCGGCGCGCGTTGCTGATATTCTCGAGTGGATTCGCGTCGAGCAGCACGAGGTCAGCCTGCTTGCCCACGGCGATGGTGCCCGTCACCGCGCCGCGCCCCAGATACGTGGCCGGCGTACGGGTGGCGGCCAACAGCGCCTGATAGGGCGTGAGACCGGCCTGCACGAGGGCTTCGAGTTCGCGGTGCAAACCGAAGCCAGGCACCATGAAGAACTGCGATCCGTCGCTGCCGGCCAGCAGCGGCACGCCATGCGCCTGAAGGCGTCGCACCATCATGTCGCGCACGGCGAGATAGCGCTCGCGCGCTGATGTGGGCAGCGGCTGCTGCAGCTGATTGCGGCGCTGCAGGGTCCACTGCTCGAGTGCCTGCCGCGGCGTGAACATGGTGTCAGGTCGCGCCCGGAGGCTCTCCGCTGTTTCGGTGCCGGCAAAGATGCGGAAGAGTGCGAGGGTAGGGCCGTGGTAAATGCCGCGCTGTGCCATGCGACGCGCCAGGGCATCAACGCGCGCGCTGTCCACCTGGGCCAGCACCGCTTCCTCGAAGACGAACTGACCGGGTGGCACCGCCGTGCCCGGCGGGACTGTCGCGGCAATCATGCCGTCGAGATGCTCGATCTGTTGTCCCGCTTCGATGGCGCGTTCGATGCCGAACTCCGGCGTGACGTGACCCGCCAGTGGCAGCTTGGCGGCCTGCGTGGCTTCGACCAGCGCCGTGTAGGGCTCGGGGGACTTCCACATGCCGTGCGTCTTGATGACGTCTGCGCCAAGTGACGCCATCTGCTTCACGAGCGCCGTGACCGCCTCCGGGGTGGCCGCTGACTGGCCATTGATGGACTGTCCGGTGATGAAGAGCTGCGGGCCGAGCAACTGCCCACTGTTCACACGGCGCTTGACCTCGAAGCCCGAGGGCGGCGCGGCGAGTGCGCGCACGGTGGTCACGCCGAAAGCGAGGTACACCGTGAGTTGACGCTGCGCCGCGTCCATGTTCTCACCCGTGCCTTGCGCGAGATGCGCGTGCATGTCGTGCAGGCCAGGCATGAGATACTTGCCGCGGGCATCGATGCGTGTGGCACCAGCGGGCACCTTGACCTGATTGCGGGAACCGATGGCCTCGATGCGCCCGTCGCGCACCAGCACCACCCGGTCGCGGTCGATGGCGTCGCGCTCCATGCTCACCACGTGCACGCCGTCGAAGACGACCGCGGCAGGTTGGACGGTGCGCGCTGACGATGGATCGGCTGTAGGCGACGCAATGGCGAGGCCAAGCAGCGGGACGAGGAGCGGCAGAGACGGCAGCATGCGAGCTCACGATTGATGATGGGAAGTGGTGCAGACTCCTTCCGGACACTGTGGATTCTACGCGCTGTGTCGTGCGTCTGCGCGATTAAATCAACGCAGGCTCGCGCGTTGGCACGCCCTCGTCTGCCGCGATTCTATTTGGTCCCCAATCAACGCGGTCCATCTCTGAGAACGGAGAGTTCGTCCCGCGAAACGGAGTCGCTGTGTGCTACTTCGCGGGCAGTGGCGTGGGCCAACTGAGGCCAATACCTGCCTGCTGCAGTTCCCGCTGATAGTCGGCGGTGTGCGTGGCGTTGGCGTGAATGGCCTCCGGCGTGCGCCGTGAGGTGATCGCGTGCGCCACCAGATGACCAACGGCTTCACCAGCGTTCCACTCGATGGGGTGCAGGCGATAGCAACCGTTGGTGAGGTGCGTGACACCAAAGTTCTTGCAGGCCGGCAGCAGGTTGCGCAGTCGAACGGGAACGAGCGCACCGAGTGGAATCTGAAACGGCACGGTATCGCCGTAGCCGCCACTGTCACCACGCGTGGTGCGGTGCAGGTCCATGGCGTAGTGGCCGATGCCCACGCTGTCGGCGAACGCCGTGGTCTCGGTGCCTGTCGGCAGCAGAGAACGCAGCACATCCTGCTCACGCACGGTTCGCCGCGTGAGCAAACGCCGGCTCTCGCGAACGTATGGCGTCATGGCCAAGCCGCTATCGGTACCCACGATGTCCGGGCGCAGCTTGAGCCCAGGCCATCCGGTGCCCCCGTCAGGGCGTGGGGCTTCGGTCTGCAGCCAGTACAACAGGCTGAGTGACAACGCACCCGCCGCCTGCACATGCGCGGTGGCCTCGCGTTGTGGAACGCCCACCAGTGGACCGTGGTGGTAGTCGTTCTGCCACCAGTTCACGAGCGTGACATCACCGGCGTAGGTGCCCGGTGCAAACAGGGTATGATCGATGATGCGTCGATACGACCAGTAGCCGGTTCGCTTGTCCGGGTCAAATCCAATGCGCTTGTTGGCGGGTTCGTCAAAGCCAAGCAGGGGCCATGCGGTGCCGTTCACGCTCACGGTCTCGCGGCGCCAGCGGGCATAGTCAGCAGGCCGATCGATGACGTGCTGCTCGCCAGGTCGGTACTCCATGGCAAAGACCACGGTGAAGCTCTGCTGGTTGTCCGGCTGGGCTTCGTCCAGTGCATGCGGTTCGCCGGTCATCGCGCGTGACTCGGCGCCCATGACCAGCTCGGCCCCACACAGCGCACTGAGTTCACCAAGTTCCGTGGCGTCCACGACGTACGGTGCTTCGAGCAGCAGTTCACTCCCATCAGCCTGACGCACCCGTACAGAGCGCACAACATCGCGATCCACGTCTGCGGCCACGGCACGTGTGTGATGCAGGACCTGCAACTGCCCCGATGCGAGGTATGGCGCGAGCTGCGCCTCGATGGCTGCCAGCCAGACGCGAGGTTCGGCGCATACGCGGGACACCCATCCGTTGCCCGGGTTGAGTCGCGGGTTCTGGCGGGCTCTGTCCAGCAGACGCGGATTGGCGCGGTAGTGATCGCGCACCGCCGTGCGCAGCTGCCGGTAGGTACGCGTCCCGCCGATGGATTCAATCCACTTGTTCTCATCGGGCGGCACGGCCTGCGCCGTGAACTGGCCCCCAATCCACCCGGACTCCTCCGTCATGACGACGCGGAGTCCGCGGGTGCACGCAGCCAACGCTGCCGCGCAACCGCCCGTGCCGCCACCAATGATGATCAGATCGGCGCGATGCTCGTGTGCACGAATTGGGCGGACCGGTATGGCCTGCGCTGCCCGCAGTGCCGCGCCAAGTGGCGAAACGGCCAGAGAAGTCAGCGTCAAGTGCCGAAGCATGTCACGGCGCGAAGTCATGCGAAGAGTTTAGCGCCACGCGGGAGATTCTGCGCCAGTCAGTGACATGGGCGAATGGCGCCCCCGGCTCGAGTGCTGCAGCTTTCGCCTGTCGCCCATTCACTCACCTCGCCTCCATGTCTTCGCCAAAGTCGCCACGCGAACCAGACGACCTGCCCCCCTTCGTGGCGTTTGCGTCACGCCACAGCGCCGTCATCTTCTTCGTCCTGATGCTGGCTGTGGCCAGCTTCGAGGGTGTGGCACTGTTCGCAGCCAAGCGGCGGGATGCACGCAGTGCGGCTGCCGCGCCGGTTCAGGCCGCTGATGCCGTGTACCGCAACGCGCGGGTGTGGACAGGCGACAGCGCGCAGCCCGCAGCCGAGGCCCTGGTGCTGCGAGACGGGCGATTGCTGTTCGTCGGCTCGTCGGACAGCGCCGCGCGCTACGTCGGGCCCAACACCGTGGTGCTCGACCTCGAGGGTCGGCGTGTTGTGCCGGGTTTCATCGATGCGCATTGGCATCTGTCCACCACCAGCAGCGCGGACCTGAATGGCGCGGGCAGCGTGACGGAGATCGCGTCGCGCCTGGCAGCGTGGGCCGTTGGACGATCGCGCGATGCGTGGATTGTGGGACGCGGATGGACCGCCACGGACTTTCCGGATCGTCAACCGCATCGTCGTCATCTCGACGCCTTGTATGCGGATCGTCCGGTGCTGCTCACCGATCGCGATGGACACCAGGTCGTGGTGAACAGTGCAGCGCTCCGCCTGGCCAACATCACACGCGCGTCGAAGGACCCGGACGGCGGCCGCATTGTGCGAGACGCCGACGGTTCGCCAACGGGTGTGCTGCAGGAATCCGCCGCGTCGCTGGTACGCCGACTGGTGCCGCCGCCGACACCGGCCGATATCGCGCGCCGCATCGATGAACTGTCGCGTGACGCGGCGGCGTTGGGCATCACGATGGTGCAGGAGATGTCGGGCCGCGCGCCACGCGGTCAGGTGTTCGACGCGCTGCGCGAGGCCGCCGCGGCGGACTCGCTTCGCCTGCGCTGGTATGTCTCGGTGCCGTTCAGTCCTGATGTGGCCGATTCCGTGCTGCGGCGCTACGTGACCTTGGCCGATTCACTGCGTGGGCCCTGGCTGCGCTTCTGGGTGGCCAAGGGCATGCTGGACGGCACGGTGGATGCGCGCACGGCGGCCATGCTATCGCCCTATGTGGGGACAACGGATCGCGGTCTGCCCTTCATGACCGACGCGGCACTACGCCGCGGCGTGCAACGCTACGACTCGGCGGGTCTGCAGGTGGCGCTGCATGCCATTGGTGATCGTGCCATCCGTCAGGCGCTTGATGCCTTCGAGGCGGTGCAGCGCACCAAGGGTGTGCGCGACACGCGCCATCGCATTGAACACGTAGAGGTGCCGGACCCGCAGGATGTGCCGCGGTTCCGCACACTCGGTGTCGTGGCCAGCACGCAGGCGCTGTTTGCGACGCCCGATGTCACGACGCTGCAGAACTATGCGCCGCTGCTGGGTCCGGAGCGCGCGGCGCGTTCCAATCACTTCAAGCAGTTTGATGACGCGGGCGTGGTGCAAGCGTTTGGCAGCGATCATCCGGTGTTTCCCATGCACGTCATGCGCGGCATTCACGTGGCGGTTAACCGCACCACGGTGGAAGGCACGCCACGTGGTGGCTGGTATCCGGACGGTCGCATCACACTCGACGCCGCGTTGCGACACTTCACGCGGGACGCGGCCTACGCGGCGTTTCTCGACGCGCAGGTGGGCACGCTGCGCGCCGGGATGCTGGCGGATTTCGTGGTGCTCGATCGCGACCCGTTTGCCTTGCCGACGGATTCGCTGTTCACGGTGCAGGTGGAGCGCACGGTCGTGGGTGGGCGGACCAGCTACCTGCGAGGCGCCAACGTCGGTGCGTCGCCCGCCGGACGTCCTATGCGTCCCAGGTGAGTGTAGCCAAAGGCGTTCGGATATTTGAGTCCGTACCTAAGGGCGCGGTCAAAGCCGATATGTGCCAGCCAGACAATGGCGGCGCTGACCAGGGATGCCTGATGTGACCACAGTCCCAGACCAAGGACGGTGGCCGGCAGCCACTCGGTGTGCGCGAGGTTGTAGGCGAGCGCGCCGACGCGTGCCGACTTGAGATAGCCGAGCATGGCGAGGTCGGGCAGCAGGAATGCGGCGGCGAAGGCGGCCCAGCCCCAGGCAGCGTTTGACCAGGTGGGCAGCCAGGAGTAGGTGGCCGCGGCAGCCACGAGCAAGGCGAGCCCTTCGAGTCGCAGGTGGCGGACGGTCCAGCGCGTGTCGACGGGTGCCGGGGCGGAGGAAGCGTTCGGGTCGATCATCAAAGTCTCCTGAAGGTGTACACTGTACATATTGTACTGGTTTGCTGGTTCGTCAAGATGTACATTGTACATTATGCCATATCCTTCGAAGATTTCTGTCGAGCAGGTCGCCGACGCGGCCACGGCCTTGGCGCGCGAGGGCGGGTTTCCCGCGGTCGGTGTTCGGTCGGTGGCGGAGCGTTTGGGCGTCCGACCAACCGCCTTGTACCGATACTGCACAGATGGTGACGGATTAATGGCACTGGTTGCTGAGCGCGCGGCCTCTCAGCTTGCGGGGCAGGCCAGGGCCGCGGTGGCCGTCGCCGAGCATCGGGCACTCGGCGCCGATGGGGCCTTCAAGGCGCTGGCGACGGCCTATGCTGACTTCGCGGCCGCTGAACCGGGGTTGTATGCAGCTCTCACCACGGACACCAGTGGCTCGACCTGGTCTGCACAGCCCGGGGTTGAGCGCAAGGCATTGTGGAATCTGGTCTTGCAGGTGGTTGGTCGCCTCACGAAAAACCCCGACGATACCGGCGCGGCCGTGGCGGCCTGGAGCTTCCTCCACGGTTTTGCCTCACTGCGTGCGGCGGGCATGTTCGGCAGCAGCGGGCCCCTGGACGGGTTCGAGCGCGGTTTGGCGGCGCTTATTGCAGGCTTGGGGTCGGCTGGGGAAAGCTGACAGCGACCGCTGAGCCGCATTGATCCGTGCTGTTTCCGCTTCAGCCGCGACAACATGCCAACGCGAAGCGCACGATCTGCTCGTTCATCTCTGCATGAAACGCCACGCGATCGAAGCCCGGCGGGTCGATTGCCGGCGCGAAGCCA
The DNA here is from genome assembly GCF_002483225.1 of Gemmatimonas sp. UBA7669. Taxonomy (NCBI): domain Bacteria; kingdom Pseudomonadati; phylum Gemmatimonadota; class Gemmatimonadia; order Gemmatimonadales; family Gemmatimonadaceae; genus Gemmatimonas; species Gemmatimonas sp. UBA7669. The sequence continues at coordinate 44,843 of NZ_DLHL01000051.1, forward strand.
GGCACGGCCATCTGCGCCGGGAACGGCGACTGAAAGCTGAAGTGGCCGGCATTTGCCACCGGGATCTCCTGGAGCTGCGTCGCCGCAAGGCCGCCCCGCAGGATCTCCGCGTGATATGACGGCGTCACGCGGTCTTCTTCGCCTCGAAAGAGCAGCACCGGCGCAGTTACCCCGGCCAGTCGTGCCGGTGGCATGAACCAGCCCGCAGCGGGAGCCAGCAGCACGAGGCCCACCACACCATCCAGCTTTGCCACATCAAGCTGGGCCGGTGGGTTGTCGGGACTGTCATACGGAGTATTGACCGGCTGCCCACCTGCGGCAGCGAGCACCGTATACGCGCCTATGGAGTGGCCAATGAGGACATGGCGCGTACGGCTCACATGCGGCGACAACAACGCGTCCTGGTGCAGAGCGGCCACGGCATCGCACAGCTGCTGCGGGCGGACTCGCAAGAGCTCCACAGTACCGGTAAGCGACGCTTCGCTGCGGCTGTTGCCTACGTGCTCCGGCAGCAGCACCACAAACCCGGCCTGCGCGAGCGCCATCGCTGTGCCGCGATGCGTGAGCGGTGAGCCGGTGTTGCCATGACTGATAAGCGCCACCGGCCTCAAGCCCTCACCACTCGGCGCGACGGGGGCATCCATCGCTACCGTCATGGTGTACGGACCAAATCGCTGTTCGATTGCCGCGGCGCCAGTCGGAAAGAGTGCCAGCAGTGGCAACGCCGTACCTCCGCTATGCGCATCCAGCCTGCGGGCGCCAACCCGCGCAACGTCAGACGTCATGCTGCGGTTTCTCCTCGATCGGGAGGTGAATGTCTGTCACCACTAAATGCTCCGGTACGTCGGGAAAGAGGCGAACTCGCCGCAACAGCAGCGGAGTCTGGCCAGGAATGACTTCATGCGCAGGACACCAGGTGTGCGTGAGGAAGGTGACGGCAGCTCCGATCTGCGAGTCCGGCCCTTCGAGACGAAGACGCGCGTGACGCCCGCCGCCAATCATGAGCGGCGCGATGCCGGCCGCCCGATCATCGGCGCGCAGTCGCGCCGACGTGGCAACCGCGATGGCCATGGATGGCCCGCTCGATGGCGTGAGTGGCGCAAAAAGCACGTTCCATGTGGCGTGCGTTCGTGGCGAAAGTCCCCCGCGCTGCCGCCGCCAGGAGACAAAGCGCTGTAACGTGTCCTCCAACGCCCCCGAAGCATCTTGAGGATGATGCATCAGGGCCAATGTTCGCTGCGCGGGAAGCCGAACAACTGAAACCAGGCCGGACCACGCGTGTGCGCGCTGTTGCGCAGCGGAGCGACTGCGCGACTCCACGCCCGCATCATGAAAAGCCGGAATGTTCAATGCATGATGAAACGCGCTCCAATCCGGCCGATTCCGAAACGTGCGCGGAGACACACCCAGTGTGCGTTTGAAGGCTCGTGTGAAGGCCTCGTGGCTCTCGTACCCGCTCTGCAGCGCAATGGCGGCGATGGGTTCACCATGACGAAACGCCAGCTTCATGGCCGCGCGGCGCAGTCTGATGCGGCGCGCCACGTCCATGATGCTCAAGCCCAGCACGTGACGCGATGCGCGAATCAACCGGAAGGGTGAGACCTCGAGCGAAGTGGCAAGTGCATGGAGCGTGAGCGGCGACTCCTCCTGGCGCCGTTGGATTTGCCGGAGTGCCGCTTGAACCAACATTGGGCTGCTCCGGCTGTGTGTGATGCGAGAGGGTGACATGCAGAAGAAATAGCCGAGCCCGCGCTGGCTTGCTTGACCAGAATTGCAGTTGACGAATGTCGTACAGCGGTTGACGGCGCCGAATACGAGGGTGCAGAATCGAGGATCCCGCTCCTTCCCGCCGTCGCAGAATCCCACCCATGCCTGACATTCGCCCGAGGCAGCCATGACGTTTCTCTACGTCAACCTCATGTGGGCTATCGTGCTCTTCGGTGTCTTGCTGTGGACCACGGCCTGCGTGGTGCTCAATGCGGCGCTGCGTCGCGGCATGGGCCTGATGGGCCTGGCGCTCAGCTACGGGGTTCTGGTGTGGATGCTGGTGGACCTGCCGTGGCGCGAGGCCGTGGTGACATGGAGCGTGTTTGCAGCGTTTGGTGGCGCGCTCACGGTCCTGTATGAGCTCTGGGCGCGCCGGAAGTACGCTGGCACCGGTCGCGCGCGCCGGCGCCTGGTGCGTCTTGAGGGCATCCTGCTGTGGCCGTCCATGGTGCCGGATGCCGTGGGCCTGATGCTCAACGATGCCGGCATCATTCCGGCTGACGAGCGCAGTGAGACACACGAGGAGGACACGCGGCGCATCACGGCCGAGATGGCCACGCCAACACCGGTCAACTCCGAGGCCGTTCGCCGATGACGTGGAGTGTACCGCTCATTGTCGTTGTTGTGCTTGGAGTCAGTGGCGCGATTTTATGAACGATGTCCCGCACTCCTTGCTGCCCACGTACGATAGTCATTTGGTACGGCGTCCTCTCCGCGTCTGACGAACAGCATGGCATTCGTGACTTGCTGTCGCATGAAAGAAGCCCTCCCAAGAACTCGCCAATTGGAATGGCAGGCACTCTCCTGCCCATAGGGCTTGAACTGGAGGCGGACGATGCAGGTGCAGGGCATGCAGGTAGTGGTGGCGGGTGCAGCGACAGCAGGCGCGGCGACGGCGCTCCTGCTGGCACGGGCCGGTGCTACCGTACACGTGGTAGACCGCGTTTCGCAGGTCCGGCCGGTTGGCGCCGGTATTGCGTTGGCCAGCAATGGCCAGGCGGTGCTCGAGCGCCTGCAGCTCAAGGCTCTCCTTGAGCGAGCGACACGGGTGGCGGGTGCGCGCATTGTGGATGCGAACGGGCGAACACTGCTGGCTCCACCACCTGGCGTCGATGTACGCATCGTCACCCGTGCCGCATTGCAGGCCGCACTGCAGGAGGCCATGCGGAATACGCCGGGCCTCACGCTGGCGTTCGATGCCACGGTTGAGGAGGCCACACCTGACGGTCGCGTGACCGTGCGTCACGGCGCAAGCGGACAACGCGAAGTCATGCAGGCAGATCTCGTAGTTGGCGCCGACGGTGTACACTCGCGAGTGCGGGAACAGGGCAAGTTCGGTGCGTCAGTGCGACGTTCCGGGATTCACTATATGAGAGCCCTCTCACCGGCCGCACCCTCAGCGGCGTTGGAGGCGTTGACGTCGGCCGGTCTCTTCGGCATGCTGCCGCTGGAGCGCGGCAGCTACCTCTATGCCAGTTGCGGGACGCCGGAGTTGGAGCGTGCGATCAAGGCGGCAGACCTCGATGCCTTTCGCATGGCGTGGCAGCGAGCCTTCGCGCCGAGCGCCGCGTTACTTGCTCCGTTGCAACGGTTTGACGAACTGCTGGTGCATGAGGTGATTCGCGTCTCGTGCCGCCAATGGCACGACGGACGGCTGGTGCTGGTTGGCGACGCGGCCCATGCCATGGCCCCCAATCTCGGACAGGGTGGCAATAGCGCGCTGGTGGATGCGGTGGTGCTGGCGGAGTGCCTGAACGCGGCAACCGACCTGCGCGACGCCCTGTCGCAGTACACGGCACGACGAAGGCCCGCGGTAGACAAAGTGGCTGACACCTCGGCGCGACTCGGGCAGATCAGCGAATGGACACAGCCCACGATGCGCTGGATGCGGGACCGCGTGCTCATGCCGCTGGCAAGTCGGGGCGATTCGTCCCGCATGCTGCGGGACATCCTGCAGGAAGATCCGGCCTGGCTGCGGGGGCGGTAGATTCTGCGGTCCCCAACCAGGCCCGGCGGTCGCGAGGTCTGGCCATCGCCCTGCCCGTGTCCGAGATCTGGTCATGTCTGCTGTTCGCCGCGCCGCTGCGTTGTTGTCGTGGATTGTTGCGCCTTCGTTGTTGACGGCACAAGCCGCTCCTGCGGCTTCCCAAAGCTCGCGCAAACCGCTCACGCTGAGTGACTACACGCTCTGGCGCAGCATTGATGCGGCGTCGCTATCGGCAGACGGGCGTTGGGTGGCGTACGGCACGCGGCTCACCAATGTGCTCCCGGCCGATGCGAAGCCCGTTGTGCGCATCCGCGAGGTGACGAGTGGCGCCGAGACCGAGGTGCTGCATGCCTCACAGCCAACGTTCACGCCAGACGGACGGTGGCTGGCCTATCTCGTGGAACCGCCACCACCACCGCGTGGTGCGCGGAGCAACGACAGCAGCAGTGCTGGTGCCGGTATCGGCAATCAGCCTCCGACTGCTCCCCCCACTACTCCGCCGCCTGCCATCGCGCCGGCAGCTGGTGGCACTCCGGCAAGCAACCGCGGCGCACCACCGCGCCGATGGGAGCTGCGTGAGCTGGCCACCGGTACGGTGCGCAGTTGGCAGGATATTCAGTCGGTCGCCTTCTCTCAGAATGGCACCCACGTCCTGCTGCGTCGTCGCGCAGCGGGCGCCGCAAACGGCGGTGCTGCTGCGGCCAGTGCAGGTGGCGCTGCGGCAGGCGCTGGTGGTGCCGCCGCTGCCGCGCGAGCCACCGACGTGCTGCTGCACGAACTCGCCACCGGGCGCACCACATTTCTCGGGTCAGTGGCCGAGGCGCTGTTCAACAAGACCGGATCGTCGCTCGCGTATACGGTCGATGCGCCGGTGCGTGATGGGAATGGCCTCTACGTGGTCGATCTGGCCAGCAACGCCATTCGTGTGCTGGACAACGATACGCTGCGCTACGCGCGACTGACCTGGAATGACAACGGGACCGGGCTCGCCGTGCTCAAGGGACGCGAGGTCGAACGCATGCGGGAGCGCGACAACCGCCTGCTGGTGTTGCCGGATGTCTCAGGTGATCGGCGCGTGCAATTGGAGAGCAAAGCCGTCACACCGGGCTTCATGATCAGCGAACGGTCGCCGCTGGCGTTCAGTGACGACGGTGCCCGTGTGTACTTCGGGCTCATTCCGCAATCCCCCGCGCCGGACACCGCGCGGCGGCGCAGCACCGACTCCATTGCCGACGTGGACATCTGGCGTACCAGCGACGAGCGCATTCAGTCGGCGCAGATGATCCAGGCCGAGCAGGATCGCAATCGCACATTCCGCCAGGCCTTCGATGTTGCCGCCGGCCGCTTCGTGCAGCTCTCCGATAGTACGCTGCGCGACATTGAGCTGCCCGTGTACGGCGTGTACGCCATTGGACGCGACCAACGTGCGTACCAGTCCGACTACGAAGCGGCTTCGGCGGACATCTACCGGGTGGACACGCGGACAGGCCAGCGCACGCTCCTGCTGCGCAAGCAGGTCCTCGGCCGACACATCGCCGGGTTGTCTCCTGATGGTCGGTACTTCCTGTACTGGCGCAACACGCGTTGGAACGCCTGGGACCTGGCGGCGGGCAGCAGCCGTGTGCTGGGCCCCAACGCGCCGAGCTTTCTCGACATGCAGGAGGACAGACCAGGGCCGCGTCCGCCCTACGGCATTGCCGGTTACACGCGCGATTCGAGCGCGGTGGTGGTGCATCACCGATTCGACGAGTGGTTGCTGCCACTTGATGGCAGCGCGGCGCGCAATCTCACCAACGGTCAGGGCACGCGTGATCAGGTGGTGTACCGCTGGATCCGCACCACACCGGTGGACTCGAGTGTCATGCGTGGCGCTCGTGTATTGCGCGAGGTTGACCTTTCGCAGCCGGTGAGCTTCTCGATGTACGGCGAGTTCACGAAGAAGAGTGGCGTGGCCCGTCTTGCCGGTGGCACACTCACCCCGCTGGTGTGGGCCGACGCACAGTTCAGCACCCCGCAGCGCGCGCAGTCCGCTGAGCTGTATCTGTTCACGCGGCAGAGTTATCAGGAGTTTCCCGACTTGCTGGTTGCGGATGCCAGTCTGGCCAATGCGCGCAAGGTGTCGGACGTGAACCCGCAGCAGGCGCAGTACCAGTGGGGACGGCGTCTGCTGTTTGACTACGTCACGCGTCGCGGTGACAAGCTGCAGGGGCTCATTACGCTGCCTGAGGATTATCAGCCGGGGCAGCGTCGACCCACGTTGGTGACGTTCTACGAGAAGAACTCGCAGGGTCTGCATCGCTACCCCATGCCCAGCTACATCACCGGCATGGGCGCCATTCCTGCTGAGGCCACGTCACGTGGCTACGTGACCATGGTGCCCGACATCGCGTTCCATGGCGGCTCGTCGCACAGCGACATGCTGGACGCTGTTGAGGCGGCCACAAAGAAACTCATCGAGCTGGGGTATGCCGATCCCAAGCGCATTGGCGTGCATGGACACAGCTACGGCGGCGAAGGGGCGGCATTCATTGGAACGCGCTCCAAGATGTTTGCCGCCGTGGGCATGGGCGCCGGCGTGACGGATCTGTTCTCCGATTTCAGTCAGAGCTGGGGCTGGAGCTATCAGGTGCAGGGCGGCAGTGGAGAGAACGGCAATGGCTACTACTTGAGCGGTCAGGGCCGCTGGGGCTTCTCGCCATGGGACAAGCCCGAGGTGTATCGCTTCGAGTCCGCGCTGACGCATGTGCCCAACGTGTCGTCGCCGTTTCTCATCATGCATGGCACCGCCGATCCGACGGTGAGCTTCACCGAGGGCATGAACTTCTACAACGCGCTGCGCTACAACCGGAAGGAAGCCGTCATGCTGGCCTATCCGGGTGAAGGCCACGGGCTGCGCGGGCTCGCCAATCGCCGTGACCTGACGTCCCGCTACTTCGATTTCTTCGATCACCATCTCAAGGGCGCGCCGGCACCCAAGTGGATGACGGATGGCGTGCCGTTCATCCTCAAGGATCGTCCGGCCGCGGCGGCGCCGGTGATTCGGCCGTGATGCGCACCACGGGCCACCCCGCGCGCCGGCGTCCGCTGATTCGCCTCGCGCTCTGTGCGGTCACTTTGTTGCTGACGGGCCAGCCGGTGCATGCGCAGCGTTCACCGCAGGCCGATTCGTTCGTGGTGGCCACATACAACATCCGCCACGGCCGCGGCATGGATGGCGTGGTGGACCTGGCGCGCACAGGCCGTGCGATTGGCGCATTGCGCGCCGACGTGATCGCCCTGCAGGAGGTGGATAGACTGGTGACACGATCGGGGCGTGTTGATGAACCGGCGGAGCTCGGCGCGCAACTTGGCATGTCGCACGCCTTTGGTGCGTTCATGCCCTATCAGGGTGGCGAGTATGGTCTGGCGATCCTTTCGCGTTTCCCGATCAGGCGCCAGCGGGCGTTGCGTCTGCCCGACGGCAACGAGCCCCGTGTGGCGCTGCTGGCCGAGGTGGAGCTGCCTTCGCAGCGCCGTGTGCTGGTGGTAAACGTGCATTTCGACTGGGTGGCCAACGACTCGCTGCGATACCGGCAGGTGGAGTCGCTGGCCGCCGTGCTTGATACGGTCTCGCTACCTGTGGTGCTGCTTGGCGACTTCAACGACCAGCCAGGCTCGCGTACCCTCACGCGATGGGCGGACCGGTTCCGCACGGTGCCCAAGCCTGCCAGCGATCGCTTCACCTTTTCGTCCACTGAACCCACGCAGGAGATCGACCACATCCTGCTCGCGCCGCGTTCGGCCTGGACTTCGGACACGGCCCGCGTGGTGACCGACCCCCAGACCTCGGATCATCGGGCGGTCGTGGCGCGGGTGCGACTGGTGGAACGGGCTCGACGCGGGACTCATTAGCCCACTGCGCCTTTCCCTTTCCGAGGCCCAGCATGCACATCGGTCGGCAATACACGTTGGTCGAGTTTCTGTATTGGTCGCGGTACGACAGCTATTGGATTCTCGGCGGCGCGGTGGTGCCGACGGTGGCGCAGCCGATTGTGTGGTTCCGGCAGCCTGATTTGGCCGACCCGTGACGGACGCTCCGGGTGGCCGGGTTTACCTCAGTACCCCCACCTGGAGCTGACCGACCATGGCACCCACCGCCCGTGTGCTGCGCTTCCCGTTCCTCGTCGCGGCAGTGTCGCTGCTTGCCTGTCAGAGTCCCACATCAGACGATCCGCCGGTGAGCGGCCAACCTCGACCGGTTGTTGCCAGTCCGACTGGCCAGCGATTCGACGCGGCGATCATCGACAGTGCGCGCGTTACGCAGGACGTGCTGCAGGTGTTCGTGCAGTACGGTGGCGGATGTCAAACACACAACTTTGCCCTTGTTTCGTCGGGCGTCTTCCTCGAGTCCTATCCGGTTCGGCTCGGCCTGAATCTCGCGCACGATGCCAACGGTGATCGGTGCAAAGCCCTCAAGACGTCAGTGGAGCGCTTTGACTTACGTCCGGTACGCCAGACCTACCTGACCAGCTACGGGCAGGGCGGACCGCTCATCCTCGAGCTGCGTGAGCCGGGCCAGAGCGGCAAGGTCGTTTCGGTGCGCTACGACATACGGTAGGCAGGGCACGTGCGCCAGCGCTCCGAACGCATGGTATCGGAGCGCTGCCGTTGCCGGGGATTAGCGCGCCGGCCGCGCCTCGGGACGTCCACCCGGATGCCACGCCGGCTTGTCACCATCAGCGAGGAGGCGCACCGCCTTGGCAGTGGCGCTGATGACCTGCGCCATATGCGACACGTTCACCGTGCCCGCTTCATCCTTGGGATGGTGATAGGGCGTTGCCAGGTTGAACGAGGACAGTGAATGCGCGGGAATGCCGATGCGCGCGAACGCCGCGTTGTCGCTGCGTGTGAAAAAGCTCTGACCCGGACGCGGATCGGGCATGAGGGGAATGCCGTTGTCGGTCAGGAGGTCGCCCAGTGTGGAGCGCTCGTAGCCCGTGAGCCAGGCGCGGCCGAATCCGCCGGCAATGGAGTCGGGGTGCGCGATCATCTCGATGTTGAGATCGACCACGGTTTGCTCGAGCGGCAGCAGGGGGTGCTGCAGATACCAGCGCGTGCCGATGCCGCCCATCTCCTCACCGGTGATGGAAATGAACAGAATCGTACGCTTGGGCCGCGGCCCGTTCTGCAGGGCACGGGCAATCTCCAGCAACGCCACGTTGCCGGAGGCATCGTCGTCGGCGCCATTATTGATGGAATCGCCATCCACCGCGCGTCCAATGCCGATGTGATCGTAGTGCGCGGTTACCAGCACGACTTCATTGCGCAGCGCGGGATCGCTGCCACGAATGACGCCGGCAATGTTCTGTGTGCGTAGCCGCTGTTCGGCAGGCAGCGCGTTCCACGCCGCCCACGATTCCACCGGCGCCGGACGCGTGCGCCCGGTGGCGTTGGGACCCTGGGCCGCGCGCAGCGGGATGTGCTGGCGATAGCCGCCGGAATCGCCCGCCGGTGCGAGACCCACCGCCCGGTATTCCTGCTCGAGCCAGCGCGCGGCGCGCTCCATACCCGGCGAGCCGGTGAGGCGGCCTTCCATGCTGTCGGCAGCCAGAATGCTGATGGCCCGGCGCACCCGCGCGGTGTCGATGCGATCCAACCAAGTGGCGGCGGCGCTCCTGCTGGCCGCAGCCGCCGTGCGTGGCTGCGATTCGGCCACCATGGCCAGCCACTGACGATTGGGACTCACGGCCAATCGCGAGATGCGCGCTAGATGCGCGAACCCAAAATCGCCAATCTCGCGCCAGGTGCCGCGCGCTGTCCCGCTGCCCATGGTCCACTGCATCAGCTTCGTGTTCTGACCGGTGAGCAGCGTGGTGCTGTCCACCCAGGTCACGTCTTCCGTGCCCTCGGGCAGGGCCACCAGGGTGTCGATGCGATTGCTGTTCACGTCCAATCGCATGACATGCCAAGGCTGAGCGCCCTTCTGCACGAAGCTCACGAAACGTGTGCCGGGAATGCGATGCAGCGAGCGGCCGATGTCGCGCGCGAGAATGCGTGAAGGTGTGGTGCCACCCGTGCGCTGCGTGCGTGTGACCTGCAGCGTGGCCGGGCTGCCGAGCACGAAGGTCACCCAAGTGGAGTCATCGGGCTGCGCGAAGTAGCCGACGGGCTTGAGGTCCGGCAGAATGACGGACGGTGCGCCACTCCCCAATGGCAGGCGCCAGAGTCGCTGCGTGGAATCGGCCTCAACCCGAATGACGGCCAGCGCAGCGGTGTCGCCGAGGATGGGCGCGGCCGAGTACTCGCTTTCGGGTTGCGTGCGACGCAGTGGCGCGCTGAGGCCGGTGGAGAGATCGAGGCGCCAGATGTCCGTGTGTCCGTCGCCGAGGTTGGCGGTGTAGAACACGGCGCGACTGTTGGACGCGAAGACGGGCTGATTGTCGTAGCCGGCGCGTCGGGTGAGGTTGGCGGGCACCCCCGGGCGCACACTGTCGCCGCGCACGGTGAGTGGCACCAGATACACCTCGGCATCGGGAGACGGGGTGTTGGTGCGGGGCACTCCGCGCTGAGCCTGGGCAGCAAACGGTGTGAGCGCGGCGATGAGAAGCGCCGTCGGCAAGGCCGGGGCAGCGTGGTAGCGCATGGGCGTGGGGGAGCGTCGTGGGTGAGGCAGGTCCGGCGATCCCTTCACGTTGCGATACCGGTGCACGGCGCACAACCGGTGGGTCTTACGCGCTGGCGGCCCATTCATCAGTTTGTGTAACACGCCGTGAAACACGAAGCTGCAGCCCGTGTTCCAATGGTGTCCCACCCTTGTTTGTCCCTCCCGTACAACCACTCCCCGCCCTTGGCGGACCTGTGGGGCCCACTTGATTCAGAGTACACCCAAGTCGCAGACCCAGTACGACGTGATTGTCGTGGGGTCCGGTGCCGGCGGCGGCATGGCCGCCTATCAATTGGCCGTAGCCGGTCTCAAGGTGCTCGTGCTCGAAGCCGGTCGCAGTTACGACCCGGTGCGCGAGACACCGATGTTCAAGCTGCCGCGTGAGGCACCGCTGCGTGGCGCGGGTTCTCGCGAGAAGCCGTTTGGCTTCTATGACGCCACGGTGGACGGCGGCTGGGAAGTGCCGGGCGAGCCCTACACCAACGCGCCGGGCACGGACTTCCGGTGGTGGCGCGCGCGCATGATGGGTGGCCGCACGAATCACTGGGGCCGCATCTCGCTGCGCATGGGCGAGTACGACTTCAAGCCCAAGACCCGTGACGGACTGGGCGCCGACTGGCCGCTGTCGTATCAGGATCTTGCGCCGTACTACGACAAGACCGAGATGCTCATTGGCGTGTACGGCGGCGACGACGATCTGGAGAACACGCCGCGTTCGTCGCCCGGTGTGCTGCAGCCGCCGCCGGCACCACGTCCGGTGGAGATGCTGGTCAAGAAGCACGCCACGCCGCTTGGCATTCCGGTCATCCCGGCGCATCTGGCCATCATGACGCAGCGTCAGGATGCCAATCGTCTGCCGCGCCTGCTGCATCCGGGCAACGCGCTGGCGCAGCGCGTGCTGCGGCAGTCCATGTTGCAGCGTCAGGCCTGCTTCTATGCCACGCCCTGCGGCTGGGGCTGCAGCATCAAGGCCAACTTCCAGAGCACCACGGTGCTGCTGCCGCCGGCGCTGGCCACGGGCAATGTGGACATCGTGCCCAATGCCATGGTGCGCGAGGTCACGGTGGGCAAGGACGGTCTGGCCACCGGCGTCAACTACATCGACAAGAACACGCGGCAGGATCGTCATGTGAAGGCGCGTGTGGTGGTGCTGGCGGCCAGCGCCGCCGAAACCGCGCGCATTCTGCTCAACAGCAAGTCCACGCAGAATCCGCAGGGCGTGTCCAACTCGAGCGGCTTGGTGGGCAAGTACCTCATGGACACGGTGGGTGCCGGACTGGGTGGGCAGATCCCGCTGCTCGAGAATCTGCCGCCCTACAACAACGACGGCGCCTCGGGCATGCACGTGTACATCCCCTGGTGGCTGTATAAGGAGCAGATCGGCGGCAAGCTCGACTTCGCGCGTGGCTATCACGTGGAGTTCGGCGGCGGGCGCGGCATGCCGGGCAACGGCTCGTTCAACTTCCTCGAGAATCAGACCGAGGGCGCATACGGCAAGGCCTACAAGGAAGCCGCGCGTCGCTACTACGGCTCGTTCGTGTGGTTCGACGGACGCGGCGAGATGATTCCGAACGAGGACAGCTTCTGCGAGATCGACCCCGAGGTGGTGGATCAGTGGGGCATTCCGGTGCTGCGCTTCCACTGGAAGTGGTCGGACCACGAACTCAAACAGGCTGTGCACATGCAGAAGACCTTCGCCGAGATCATCACGGCGATGGGCGGCAAGGTGAACGGCACGGTGCAGACCGACGGCAGTCGCGCGATCGCGCGCGGTGGACAGATCATTCATGAGGTGGGCACCTGCCGCATGGGTGAAGACCCGCGCACGTCGGTGCTCAATCCGTACTGTCAGTCGTGGGACGTGAAGAACCTGTTTGTCACTGACGGCGCGCCGTTTGTGTCCAACGCGGACAAGAATCCGACGCTGAGCATTCTGGCGTTGGCTTGGCGCACCACCGACTACATCCTCGACCAGATGCAGAAGCGGGAGGTAGGCTGATGGAGGAGAACAGCAAACTGCGACAGCCCGGCGGCCGGGAGCCGGAACTCCAGCAGCCGAGTGACCGGGAGCCTGAGGGGCAGGGGGCTGCGGTCGGGGATGGCACCGTTGAAGCACCGGTGGGCTTGGTTCGTCGCGACGCGCTCAAGGCCATGGCCGCCGTGGCGAGTTTGCCGATCCTGTCGGGGCTTCCGTTGGCTGATGCCGAGGCGCAGACGGCGCCCGCTGCGAAGGCCGGCGCGCCCGCATCGCTGCAGCCGCCTCGTGCTGCGGGCGGTCCGCGTGGTGATGCCTGGGATCCGGACCTGCTGCGTCCCAAGAAGGACTGGCCGCGCAAGCTGACCACGAGTGAGATGGCCACACTGGCTGCGCTGGCGGACATGATCATCCCGGCGGATGACAAGTCGCCCAGTGCGTCGGCCGTGGGGGCGCATCACTACATCAACGAGTATGTGAGTGCGCCGGGTGATGGCAGCGCGCGCGATCTGGTGCGCGTGCGTGGCGGGGTGAGTTGGCTCAACCTCGAGAGTCAGCAGCGCTTCGGCAAACGCTTCACGCAGCTCACCGTGGCGCAGAAGACGGCCATTTGCGATGACATCTGCTACGTGCCGAAGGCCAAGCAAGAGCACAAGGCGGGCGCGCGCTTCTTCTCGCTGGTGCGCAACCTCGTGGCCACGGGCTTCTACACCACCGATGCCGGCATGAAGGACGTGGGCTATGTGGGCAACGTGGCGCTGCCCAAGTGGGATCCGCCTTCGCCGGCTGTGCTCAAGGCGTTGGGGCTCGAATGAGTCGTCATGCGGTGCTTGCCGGTCTTCTCGGCCGGCGAGTACGCGCGGCGTTCGCGGTGTGTGTGCTGGGCGCCGTGTCCGGGTGTGGCTGCCAGTTGGTGGGTTGCATGACGGGCGTGCGAGTGGTGGTGACCAACGCGCCGGCGGGTGGCTACACCGCGTTCGCCCGCTCCGGTAGCGGCAACACGCTGCGAGAGGTGCGGGTGACCTGTCCCGATGGTAAGGGATGCGGGGAACTGCTGTTTCTCGAGGGAATTGACGGAGCACCGGTCGATCTCACGATCAGCACGGCCACCGACACTCGGTATTTTCGTTTGAATCCAAAGTTCAGCAAACAGCAACCGAACGGCGCGAGCTGCGGGCCCACCTGCTTCTATGCCGAGGAGAGTGTGAGTTGGTAGTGAGGTGCTGTTGTCGGTCCTCGTTGCATTGACGAGATCGTCAACAGCTCACGCAGGGAAGGGGAGCTCGCAGAGTCCGCAGAGAACGGCCGTCGGGGTTGATCATTTCGGTCTCGGATTGCAGACGCGGATTCATTCACCGTTTGCGGAGGGTATGTCCAGTGACTTGGCAGTCGAAATCCATCGGTAGGGGTTTGCATCGTGCATTACTCACGCTCGCCGCATGCATTACCCTGGTCATGCCGCAGGCTGCACGAGCGCAAGGCGACTCGGTCTCGTTCTGGTTCCGTTTGGCTCCAGACTCGTCGGTCAGAGCGGACGAGGTGGCCATCATTGACTTCTTTCCTGAGCAGACGCCGCTGGTTCGCGTCCATGCAGGGCTGGCAACCGGTCGGGAGATCGAGAATCTCAAGCGAACCCTGATGATGGTGAGGAGGCAGAACAACGGCACGTTCCCGGTTGGCCGGCGCTTGGTGATTGCTCGCGATCCGAACCGCGCAGCCCCTGATACAAATCGCGCGGATGCCGGGGGGCGTCGCGAGGTGAGGCTGCTGCGCGAAGTCGAGCAGCGCGCCAAAGATGACCCCGGGGTGGTGCCAGTCATCATGACGCTGGTTGTCGACAAGGGAGGCAGAAGGTAGCAGCGTAGGAGTCCGTTGCGTGGCTTCCCTATCCGGCAGCCGCAGTGTCGCGCGCCATGCGGGTGAAAGGAAACCCGTTGCAGCCCTTGCGAGGATTGCTGCGGTCCGCGGGTGGAGTGGCGCGCGCTGAGTCGGCCGAGGGCGCGCGATAGGCCGTGAGGCAGTAGGCCCAGGTGTAGGGCGGCATGCCCGGCAACTCCATCCAGTCGATGCGTGTGTAGAGCCCGCGATCGGCCGGGTTGCTGGCGTCATTGCGGGCAATGAGGAACTGCTCGGCCACGTCCCACGAGAGCACATGGTAGCGGAGGCGCGCGCCCTGACGAAAGAGCGTGTCGCTGATGGCGTAGCGTACGTTGTAGTCATCGCGCCATGCACCGCGGAGCGGCGAGCCTGTGGCGCGTGACTTGGGATGCGCCTTGAAGAAGGCCCAAATGACCTCCGTGGCGTTCATGGCGTTGCCCGGATCATCGCCGCGCGCGCTGCCGCGCTGACCACCGGGCCAGGCATGGCCCACGTTCTTGACTTGATGTACTTCCACGCCGAGGCCCGTGGGGCAGCTCCAGCGCCAGGTGATGGCCAGGCGTGTGTCACTGCTGGCGGGTGTGGCGGTGCAGCCGTTGCTGCGCGCCCAGAAATTGCCCTGATCGACGTTGGGGCGTGCAGGTGTTCCATCCCACTGGCCCTTGGCGGGGCCGCCGGGAGGGCCACCGTTTGCCGGGACGGATTCGTCCAGCAGGCCGTTGATTGCGATGGCCGACACGGGTGATGAGGCGGGCGGTTCGTCGCCAAACACGGCGCCCACGACCGGGGCAATGGCCGCGATCCGATGGGACAGCTCACGCCCAATGCGATGCGACATCATGCCGCCGTTGGACATGCCGGTGACATAAATGCGCGACGCGTCCACGGCATATTCACGCGACACCTTGCTGATGAGCGTGTCGATGAAGGCCACGTCGTTGACCTGATCCTGCATGGCGCTCGCGCAGCAGTGGCCGGCGTTCCAGGTGAGCAGCATGTTGCGCGCCTGTCGGCCCGTCCCGTTGGGATAGGCCACCAGAAGGCGCTCCCGCTCGACGAGGCGCGTGAAACCTGTCATGCGTTCGGCGTTCTCCGCGTTGCCGCCGCCGCCATGCAGCACTATGACCAGTGGCGCCGGTGTGCTGCGCGTGTTGTGGCCGCGCGGCGTCCGCAGTACGTAACTGCGCGTGCGACCGTCCACCTGCAGCGATTGCTCCTGCTCACCGCCGCGATTGCCGAGGCGGTCCCGGATGGGGCGGCGCTGGGCGTTCGCGATCGAGGCTGTGGGCAACAGCGTAGCGGCGAGCACGGCGGCGCACAGCCAGGTCATGGGGCGTATTGTCATGTATTGGGAGACGATAGCGCGATTGTGGCGTTAATGGCGAGACTCTGCAGCACTGGCGCTCGACCATGGTCCAGATCCTGAACAGCTCACGCAGAGGAATGGAGGGCGCAGAGGGCGCAGAGAACCGCGGTCGGAGTTGAACAGCCTTGTCGCGGATGGCGCGGATGGTGCGGAAACAGCACGGATTCAGAAAAGCCTGATGGAGACTACTCCTCTGCGTCCTCTGCGCCCTCCATTCCTCTGCGTGAGCTGTTGCAGGTCCAGCCGTCAGCAACGAAGCCCGCTACAGGGTACCAAGCCGCCGCAGCGGATGAATCGAAACGTTCACCGGCTCCGCGGCGAGCACTGAGACTGGCGGTCCATCCAGCGCGTAGCCGGCGAGCGTGGCGGGGCCGATGTCGAACTGGTCGACACGCGGCACATGCACACGATATGGCGTGTGTGAAACCCGTCCCCGATATAGCCGTCCGGCGCGGTCCACGCTGTAGAGCACGTAACGCTCCACGAGGAACTCCTCGAGTGAGCCAGAGGAGGCCGGACTGCCGGGGCCCGCAGCGTCCCATGCGTAGCGCCAGGCCGGGCCCTGCTGCCCCCGACGTTGGCAGGCATAATGCAGCGCCGATCCCTGTCGCTCGGCGCGCATGATGGCGTGCTCGTAGGGCAGGTGAAAGGCGCGTCGTGCGATCTCGACGGCAATGGGCTGGTTGCAGTCGAGCGAATGAAACCACACGCCGGGTACGCCATTGGCGTCGTGCACATAGGTGCGCACATTGAGCTCGAGAAACCACGACAGCCAGGGCAGCGGCGGCAGGAAACGAGGCCGCACACGGGCCATGGCAAAGGGCACGATGCCCACATAGGCCCGCCCAGCAAAGGTGTGCGCGGTGAGGCCCGGCGGAAGCAGGCGCTGCACCGCATCGGCGTCGACGGCCCAGTGCAGAAAGAGCAGGTCGCGCCAGGTCTGGGCGCCGACGACGGGACCCAGTGCCGCGGGGTCGCGCTGCGCCACGAGCGATTGCAGAGGCGATGTGGTGGCCATCATGTCCATAAGGTAAGTTCTGGCGCGTCGGCAACTGTTCCCGATATCGCAGGAATCGGGATTTCTCCAACCGGACAATTCAATGCCTCAGTGGTTCCCGTCTGCTCTCCGTGTGCCAACGGCCGCGCTTCCACTGGTGCTGTGCACGATGGTCGCAACCGGCGCCTGTAGCCGAGGTGACGCGAGTCGCGCCAGGTACACCACCACGGACTCCGCGGGTGTGCAGATCGTGGAGAATCGCGCCGCCGATGATTCACTGCCGTGGCAATTTGAGCGCATGGCCCAGATCGGTGGCGCGGACAGCGGCGTGCAGGCCTTCGATCAGGTGGGATGGTACAACGTGTCCACCGATGGGCGCGGACGCATTGCCGTGTTTGATCGGGACAACGGCAACCGCGTGCAGGTGTTCGACTCGCTGGGCCGTCATCTGCGTACTATGGGGGCGCGTGGTGGCGGGCCAGGTGAAGTGCAATCCGCCGATGCGGTGTACATGGACGCAGTCGGCACCGTGAGCGTGTATGATCGTTCGAAGGCCGCCATTGTGCGCTGGGCTGCGGACGGCGCGGTGTTGCCGGAGCTGCGCGGGTTCGAGGGGCGCGGACGGATCTGGAGCAAGACACTGGTGCGTGCCGACACCGTATATACGGTCATGGCTCGGTCGGACAGCCTGCATGGCATGCAGGTGATGGAGCGCTGGACTCCGAATGATACGCTTGGCCTGGATTCTCTCGTGCATGTGCGCAAGCCCATGGTCCGATTCAGTTGCGTCGGGCTGGCCATCCCGCCGTTGCTGGAGGGTGCGCTGCATTTTGCCGCGAGTGACAGCGGGCTGGCGCTCACCTCCCAGTCGCAATACACGGTGGATGTCTACCGCGATGGTCGGCGCGTTCGCAGCCTGCGACGCGCCATCACGCCGGTGCCGACCACCATGGATGACGCGTCAAAGCTCTACCCGGACGGCATGCGTGTGCAGTTTGGCGGTTCGAAGGAGTGCGTTGTGCCTGCGCGCGAACTGGCCGAGAAGCTGGGTATGGCGCCCACCGTTCCGTTGTTGCAGGGTTTGGCCTGGGCGCCCGACGGCAGCCTGTGGGTGGAGCGATACACCTTCGAGGGCGACCCACCGCGTACCGATGTCTTCGACCCGCGCGGCGGCTACGTGGGCACGGCGTACGGACGCTCGCTGCCGCTGGGCTTCCTGGGATCGAACGTGGTGCTGTTTGCCGAGCCCAACGCTGATGATGGGTCAAGTCGGGTGGGTGTGTTTCGCATACAACGCGGCCCCTGAGTGCCCACCGGTAGCGATTGGCGTAGCTGGCGCGTAGCGTAGGGCATGTCGACATCCATCCTTTCCACCATGACGCGCCGCGCTGTGGTGCTCGCCATGCTGTTGAGTGCTGCGTCAACCGCTACGTCGCTGGGCGCGCAGGCGGCCACCTCAACGGGCGGGCTCACCGCGGCGGTGGGACATTGGGCGGCCGGCGTGACCAATACCGCGGGCGCCACCGACGCCGGCATTACGGCCAATGGCGAGCGCTGGAGCGGGCGCAGTGATGCTGCTGCGCTCAGCGCGCTGGCGCGTCGCTGGTTTGGCACCGCCGACAGCAGCTTCGTGGCCAACGCCATGTCGAACGGCGCCTTCCCGTACGCGGTGCACGACGCCACCACGCGGTTTGGCGACGGCATGCTGGCTGTGGACTTTCGGCTGGATGGCGGCAAGAGCGACCAGTTTGCCGGCATCATGTTCGGGCTGACGTCGCGTGGGGAGTACTACGCGGGTCGCTACAACACCAAGGACGGCAACGTGGCCATCTGGACCTTTGCCAATGGCGAGCGGCGTGTCCTGGCCAAGGGCGCGGGTGAGAAGCAGCTGCCGATGGGTGCTTGGCACCGGCTGGAGCTGCGCGTTCGCGGGCGCGAAGTGCAGGTGCGTGTGGCGGGGCATCCCGAGCTGACGCTGACCCATCAGTTGGACAGCGCAGTGTCTGGTCGCGTGGGGGTGTGGGTCAAGCGGGATGCGGTGACATCATTTCGCGGCTATACGGTGACGGCGGCGGGGAAGGCCAACTGACGCGCGCTGTCTCTGCGCTCGACCGAATCGCCGCTTCAATACTTGATCCTAACAACTGCCGCTGCGCCGTGAGCCACCCGGGCGGTCGTTTACGCGTGTACAGGTCGCGCGCCGGCGCCAAGGCCGCTGCGCATCCGTATCGGCAACTCGCCACCAGCAACTCGCCACAAGCAACTCGCCAGAGGCAACTCGCGAACAGCCAGATTGCCGAAGATTCGTCAAATGTTCGGAGCCGCCATTCCCATGCTACGATCCCGCTTGCTGTCTGGCATGCATGCCTTGATGGCCTGTACCGTCTTGTTCAGCGCTGCGTGTGGTGGAGGGGCCGGCGACGGTCGTCCTGTGGCTCCGCCTCCACCCGCCGATGCCATCAGCGCCGTCACGGTCACACCATCGAGCATTGCACTCGTTGTTGGCGCATCTGTGACGCTCGTCCCGAATGCCACCACGGCCGGCGCCGGCGTGGTGGTGAACTATACCTACGCATCGAGCGCGCCTGCGGTCGCCACCGTGAGCGCGAGTGGCGCCGTTACTGCCGTTGGCGTGGGCTCGGCTGCCATCACGGTGACCGCCACCGGCAGTGGCAGCGGCTTCGCGACCAGCACTCGGCAGGCGGTGGCGACCATTGCGGTGACGGCGCCGCCACCGGCACTGACGGGGCTGACGGTCAACCCGGATAGCGTAGCGCTTGTCACCGGGAGCAGCACTCCCCTCACCGCGACCGCAACGCCTGGTGGCGCAGGCGTGAATGTGGTGTATGCCTATGCCACGAGTTCTGCCAGTGTGGCGAGCGTAGACAGCCGTGGCGTCGTTTCTGCAGTGAGTCCAGGTACCGCCACGATAACCGTCACCGCCACGGGAACGGGCAGCGGATTCGCTGAAACCAGTTTGCAGGCGCGGACTGTGGTGCGAGTGACCACGCCACCGCCCGCACTGACGGGGCTGACGGTGTCGCCGGACGGCGCACCGCTCCTTACGGGTGACACGCTGCGGCTCACGCCGACGGCCACCACCGCCGCATCTGGCGTAAACGTGACGTACGCCTACGCATCGAGTGCCGCGACCGTGGCCAGTGTGGATAGCCGCGGTGTGATCAGCGCGGTGAGTCCGGGCACAGCGACGATCACCGTTACCGCGACAGGATCGGGTAGCGGCTTCACGACGACCACGCTGCAGGCGCAATCGGTGGTGCAAGTCTTCGCGCCACCACCCGCCCTGTCAGACCTGGCGGTTTCACCAACGAACGCCGCGCTCACCACTGGGGATTCGGTGCGGATTGCCGTGGCCCTGACCACGGCAGGGCAAGACGTGAGCGTGAGCTACACCTACGTCTCCAGCGCGCCTTCGGTTGCAAGCGTGAACAACCGTGGCGTCATCAGCGCCGCGAGTCCAGGCATGGCTTCAATCACCGTACGGGCCACGGGAAGTGGACGCGGTGTCGCCACCAACAGTCTTGAGCGCGTCGTCAGCGTAACGGTCTCGGCGCCGGCGGTGCCACAGTGGCGACGCGTAGCAGGGCATCCCGGGGAATCATGGGCGGCGCGCTGGGGCGACTGGACCGTGGCCGTCGGCCGTCTTTGGGTCGTGGAGAACGAACGGTTGAGCACCAGCGCGCCGCGCATTCATCACTCGGTGGACGGCGTGAGCTGGCAGACACTCGATGCTCGCACCCTTGGTCTGCCGGATCTGCAAATCGGCTCTGACAATTTGGGGTGGCAACACCACGCTGTTGGCTGGCACTGATCGGGAAGTGGTGATCGCGACCACGCTGGTCGCGCCGCTCACCGCCGATGGCAATACGCCGTATCGCACGCATCCTTGGGTGCTTCTGGGCAACCTTGGCAATTGGACGGTACAAGGGCCGGCCAATTCGCCGGGCCTCAATCCTCGGCAGATAGCGGGCGCCGACGGGCTGGAGTTCATCGCAAGCGCGATGACAGGGGCGACGGCGTCGTGGGGCGATCGAGTGGTGCTGCTTCCGCGCGGCATTTGGTGGAGGCCGGGCGCCACCACCGACCAGAGCTTTCTGTCACTCACGAGCGCCGCATCCGGCTCGTGGCAACTGTTCGCTCAGCGGGGCTATCCGTGGGGTGTGGACAGCTTTCAATGGATGACAGGCGCTGCCGGCACGCCCTGGGAATTCTTTGCGGTCGGCCACGTGGGCTTCCAAACCGCCTTCTGGTTTTCGGCCGACGGCCACCGCTGGGACGTGGTGCCGGATCCGGTGCGTCACGTGTGGGTTTCACGTGACGCACAGCGCTGGGTGCGCATTCCCGAGGGACCCACGTTCACGAAGATCATCGGGTTGGACAGCCGGCTGTGGGGATTCCGTGCGGGTGCGGTGTGGGAGCTCGATATTTCGAGTGTGCGCGAATGAACGGACAACACCGTATCACGTCGCCCGAAAGTACTTGCACCCGAAGTCCTGCGCGTGCAGTGCCGCAAACACACCAGACGGCTGCATGATGACGCCCGGAACGAGCATGCTTTTGGCACGCTGCTCGGCCTCCGTCTCGCTCACCTTGTCCTCGCGCGCGACCAACGCCACGAGATCGCCGAATGCGCGGCTGCAGGCCAGTGCAATGCCACCACGCGCCATGAACTGATCGAGCGCCATGGCGTCGAGTTCGGCCGGCTGCTCACCGCGTTTGGAGGACAGCAGGGCCACGTTGCGATCGGTGGGTTGCTCGGTCCACGGGTGCAGTACGCCGCGTGCCTTGCCGATCTGATATTTGTCCCAGAAGGCCTGTGTCATGGCCAGCACAATGGCGTTGTGGCGCAGCACCAGCACCGTGGTCGTGTCACTGGGCGGAACACCCAGCGTCTGCTGATACTCCTGCTGCCACAGCGACGCGCGCCAGACGCCGTAGCCGTTTTCGATTTCTGGCACATCAAACACCACGCGGTGTTTGGTGGTGAGCTTGCGTGTCCAGGTGAGGTCCCAGCGCTGCTGGTCGACACCCACGACGCCCGACACGCCCGACGCATCAGACGGCGCAGCCGACAAGGGCAGCGACAACAATCCGATGGCTCCCGCGGACACACCGAGCTGGCCCAGAAACTCGCGACGAGAAGACGACATGTGGGACCTCCGGCACATTAGGGTGACAGCTAAGTGCCACAGACATAGCTCCGAACCCCACCCCGGTCAAAGAGAACTCGGCACCATGAGCCAAGCTACTCCGTTTGGGGTATGTATAGAGCGGGACGTCATGATCAGTGTTGCAGGATCTGATCACCCCCTTGTCACCTCGGACCCTTGAACAGGAGACTCTGCCAATGTCCCAAGCAAACCCAGCAGTTGTCGAAGCGCTGGCCCAACTGCTGGCCGACAGCTACACGCTGTACCTCAAGACACAGAACTATCACTGGAACGTGACAGGGCCGATGTTCACGACCCTGCACACGCTCTTTGAGACGCAATACACGGAGCTGGCGCTTGCGGTGGACGAAATCGCCGAGCGTCTGCGCGCAGTGGGGGCCTATGCGCCGGGCAGCTACTCCGAGTTTCTGGCGATGAGCACCGTGGAGGAGGCCAGCGGTCACCCGGCCGCCACCGCCATGGTTGAGCAGCTCGTGGCAGATCAGGGCAAGGTTGCCCGCTCGGCCAAGCGCCTCATCGAGGCGGCCGAGCAGGCCAAGGATCAGGTGAGTGCCGATCTTGGCGTACGCCGCGCTCAGGTACACGACAAGAACGCCTGGATGCTGCGCAGTCATCTCGAGTAAGGCGGCACATTCCAATTCGCGGGGGCGGAGTGGACGATCCACCCTGCCCCCGTGTCACATGTGGGGATGGGTGGTGTCTGCTTCATGATGACCGTCTCAAGTATCGGACGCGTGCGTCCGACGCTCTCCTTGAGACTCTCAAGCCGATCACCATTCATGTTCCTGAAACGACTCGACACGCGAGCGCCGAGGCTCCTGTTGACCGCCACCATCATTCTGGCGGTCGGAGCCGTGTTCATGGAGCGCGCGCTGTATTCGACCTCCATTGAAGCGGTGGTGAATGCCCCCCGCGTGGAGCTGGTGGCGCCCATAGAGGGCGTCGTGGATTCCGTTGGAAGCGCGCTGGGCGCTTTTGTATCGCCGGGCGCCGTGCTGGTCCGCATTCGTCGCGATGGGCTCAACGCCGAAGGGTCGCAGTCGCTGGCCACACGTTCCACCTTGCTGGAGAGCCGTGCCAACATCATTGGTACGGAGCTCGAGACACTGATTGCCCTTCAGGAGTCGCTGGTGAAGCGCGAGACGCAGTTTCGCGCCACGCTCATTGAGCGCCTGCAAGCGGAGCTGCGCGCGGCCGAAGGACGGTTGGCGGAACGCCGACTGGTGGCCGAGCAGACCGACGCGCTGGTGGGCGTGAATGGCAGCAGCAAGCTGGATGTGGCGCGCGCCAAGGCCGCGCTGCTGGAGGCTGAGTCGGACCTGGCGCGTCTGCACACCACGTTGCGCGCCGCGAAGGCCAATGTGCTGTCCGATCAGAGCGGACAGGATGTGCCCTATTCGCGTCAGCGCATCGATCAGCTCACGGTGGACATCGCGCGCCTGCGCGCGGAGCGCGACGCGCTGCGCAGCGAGGCACGCACCATCATGGACGGTGTGGCTGTGTCGCCGGCGGACAGTCTGGGCACGGTGGCGGTAAAGGCACCGGCTCAGGGTGCGGTCTGGCAACTGGCGGCGGTACCGGGTGAGCGGGTATTGCGCGGTGCGCCGCTGGCCACGGTGGTGGATTGCTCACGCGTCTATCTCGAAGCCAGCGTGTCGCCACGCGACGCGGACAATATTGACGTAACCAAGCCGGTCATCGTGCGCTTGGCCGGCACCATTGAAGAAGCCCGTGGCACCGTGCGCACAGTGCGCGGTGGTGGTCTGCGGCTCGAGAACGCGTCGGCCGCCGAGCTGCGCTATCAGGATCGGCGCGCCGACAGTCGTGTGATTATTGACGTGGACCTGTCGTCGATGCCGCAGTCGGCGGCCAACTTCTGTCAGGTGGGTCGTCACGCCAAGGTGTTCTTCGACGATCGTGCGCCGCTGCGTCCGCTGCAGTTCGCGAGCCGTCAGGCGAACAAGCTGTTTCACTAGGCTCCGCCCCCTTCGCTCGTGACGTTCGACGCGGCGCCGCTGCCGACCTGGGTGCCCTCGGCACTGGCCATCCTGATCTTCGTGGGGTTGGCACCGATGGTCAGTATGCGGCGCCCCGTACTGCGTGCCGGGGTGGCGGCGCTGGCCATCGTGTTTGCGCTGCGCTACGCCATCTGGCGTACCATGGATACCGTGGTGCCGGTGCCATTCGACGGCTCACTGCAGAACGCCTGGGTGTGGTTGTTCTGGGCCGCGGAGATGCTGTTGCTGTTCGAGGGCGCGGTGTACCTGCTGATGGTGGCCCGTCACCGCGACCGGCATGCGGAGGCCGACGACAACCAGCGTTGGTACCGTCAGCAGAGTGCGGCCACGTTGCCGTCGGTGGACGTTCTGGTGCCGACGTACAACGAAGGCTGGGATGTGTTGCAGAAGACGCTGGTGGGTGCGCTGGCGCTCGACTATCCCAACATCACGGTGTACGTGCTGGATGACGGCGCACGTGACTGGCTGGCGGATGAGTGTCGTGCGCTCAATGTGCAGTATCTGCGCCGCCCCGACCGCGCGCATGCCAAGGCCGGCAATATCAACCACGCGCTCAAGCATACCTCCGGTGACCTGGTGCTGGTGTTTGACGCGGACTTCGTGGCGCAGCGGGATTTCCTGCAGCGCACGGTGGGATTCTTTCGCGACGAGCGTGTCGGGTTGGTGCAGGTGCCGCACCATTTCTTCAATACCGATCCGGTGCAGGCCAATCTGGGGGTGTTCCAGAAGCACGCCGACGATCAGGAGTTCTTCTTCACGGACATCATGGCCTGCCGCGATGGCTGGGGCGTGGCGTTCTCCTGCGGCAGCAACAGTCTGGCACGGCGTTCGGCGCTCGAGGCTGTGGGTGGCATTCCCACCGACTCCATTACCGAGGACATTCTCACCAGCATCGTGCTGCTGCAGCGCGGCTGGCAGACGGTGTATCTGAACGAGCGACTGGCGCGTGGTCTCGCCCCTGAAGGATTGGCTGCGATGTATACGCAGCGTGCACGCTGGGCGCGTGGTGGCATTCAGCTGCTGTTCCTCAAGAACGGACCACTGTTTGCGCCCGGGCTCACGTTCATGCAGCGGCTGTTCTTTCTGCCCATCTCGTGGGTGGCCACCAACCTCTGCCTGCCCCTCATGATTCTGGGGCCGCTGCTGTTCTTGTGGCTCGGCCTGGTGGCGGTGCCGTCGGCCATTGGCGCTGACCTGCTGCAGTTTCAGGTGCCGATGCTGATTGCCATGTGGGGCGGCACGCGGCGTCTGGCGACGGTGCATCGCAACACCATCATTGCCCTGGCGAGCACGGTGTTTGCCAGCTTCCGTCTTACACCGGCCGTGGTGCACAGTCTCTTTCGTCCGTTTGCCGTGGGCTTCAAGGTGACGCCCAAGGGCAAGCTGGCGCAGGGCATGCAGGTGGATGGGCGGGCAGTATTGATTTCGCTGGGCGTGATTGGCGGCATGGTGAGTGGCATGGTGGTGAATCAGTTGCCGAGTTTTGAACGCGTGCCGCCGGATGCGTTTCTCACCCCGAGTCTGTTCTGGGGGACGATGACGGTCGTGGTGATGTTTGCCTGTCTGCTGATGTCATTCGAGTTTGATCGCCGCCGGGGAGAAGAACGCTTCGAGGTGCGCGAGATGCACGAGGCCAGTGTGGACGAGGCTCGGCATCGGGTGGAAGTGATTGATGTCAGTACGACCGGTGTGGCGATGGCCTGGGGTATCGCGCGGCCGGCGGTGGGCACGCCCATCACCCTGCACCTGTCGGACGTGGGCGCGTTACCGGCCGTCGTAACGCGGCATATAGGTGAGGTGGGGCTGGGCGCGCAGTTCGAGGAGCTCGACGCGGTCACGCAGCGGGTGCTGATTGCCAAGATCTTCACGCACGCCTATGAGAATCACGGCAAGGTGGTGAGCGGCACGGCAGATCGTCTCGGGGTTTGGCGTCGCCTGGCGGGCGCGCCACGCAAGCGGGAGGTGCCGGGCTGGGCGCGGCTACCGCGGACGGACACGGCACCGGTTGAGCGCTCAGCGGAGAATGCAGCGGAGCATGCCGCGGGTGGCGTGTACAGCACCGGTGTGCGGCCGGACCTGCGAATCGGACCGGCGGAGGCCTATCCGCGGTTGATGAGCGCGCGGGGACTGCGCAAGGTAGCTTGACGGTGCGCTGAAACCCGCGAATGCCTCCCTCCGTTGGGCTCCGCACATGTCTCCGCCCCTCATCCAGACCTCTGAGCTCACGCGACGCTACGGCGCAGTGACCGCGCTTGATGCGCTCACGGTGACCATCGAGCCGGGTATCACCGGACTGGTGGGCGCCAACGGGGCGGGCAAGAGCACATTGGCCAAGATCCTGCTGGGACTGGTGGCGCCCAGCAGCGGTTCAGCGAGTGTGATGGGTCACGACGTGGTGCAGGGCCGCGCCGAGATTCGCGCGCTGGTGGGCTACATGCCCGAACACGACTGCCTGCCGCCCGAAATGAGTGCCACCGAGTTCGTGGCCTTTCTTGCGCGCTGCAGCGGACTGCCGGCCACTGCTGCCCGAGAGCGCGCCGCCGAAGTGCTGCGTCACGTGGGGCTTTTCGAGGAGCGGTATCGCCCCATGGGAGGCTACTCGACGGGCATGGCCCAGCGCGTCAAGCTGGCGCAGGCGCTGGTGCACGATCCCCGTATTCTCATTCTCGACGAACCCACGAACGGTCTCGACCCTGCCGGCCGCGACGACATGCTCGCCCTGGTGGCGCGTACGGGACACGAGTTTGGCATTTCCGTGTTGGTGTCGTCGCACCTGCTGGGAGAACTCGAACGTATCTGCGAGCGCATCGTGCTCATTGAGCAGGGGCGTCTGCGCCGCGTGGCGAGTGTGGGCAGTCTCACCGAAGCCACCGGCACGCTGGTGGTGGAGCTGGACCGCGATGCCGCCACACTGGAAGCCTTCGTGCAGGCGCTCGGCAGCCGCGGTGTGACGGCGCGTCTCGATCGGCATCATGTCCTGGTGGACGTACCGGCGGCCGAGGCCGCCTCGTACGATGCCTCGACGCCGCATGTTGCGCATCACGCGGAGTACGCCGTGTATGACGCGGTGCGTGATGCGGCACTGCGTCTCGATGCCGGCATCTTGCGTCTCGAACGTCGACGTGGACAACTCGCGGAGCTTTTCCATGAGTCGTGACGCTGGGACGCCTGCCGCCGCGAGCAAAGGCGTGACCAGTGGCGCGAGCAGTGGCGCTGGCGACACATCGGTTATTCACGACCTGGGTTATCGGCGCTATGACGGGGCGCGCGATGGCGCGCGCGGCGCGTTTCACGCGCTCACCTGGCAGGGCATTCGCACCCTGCTGGGTATCGGGCGTCCGCTCAAGGCCAAGGCGGTGCCGGTGTTTGTGGCGGTGGTGACCATGTTGCCGGGACTCGCGTCGCTGGCCGCGGCCGGCGCGTCAGCCGGACAGATCCCACTGCGCTACGGCGCCCTGGTCGCGCCGCAGCTCATCATGTTCGTGCTCATGGCAGCGGCGCAGGCGCCAGAGCTGTTCAGTCGCGATGTCCAGCACAAGGTGCTGCCGCTGCTCTTCACGCGGGACCTGACACGCGATCGCTATGTGGCGGCGCGGTGGCTGGCGCTGTTTACCGTGATGTTCGCGATTGCTCTTGCCCCGCTGCTGCTGCTCTATCTCGGCGAGATCGGCATTGCCAAGGATCCGGCCACCACCTTTGCCAGCATGCGCGGCAAGATCGGCCCGGTGCTGTTGCTTGCCACCTGCACCGGCTGGGTGCTGGCCAGCGTGAGTGCGCTGTTGGCCAGTCTCACGGCGCGACGCGCGTATGCCACGGCATCCATTCTGGCGCTCTTTCTGGTGAGCGCAGCGGTGGTGAGTGGCCTCGAGAAGGTTGCAGGCCTGCCCGAAGGACTGGCGGCGGTGCTGCAGCCCATTGAAGGCTATCGCACGCTGGCGCTGCAACTGTTTGGCGAAACCTCGCGCGCCATGGAGCTCACGCCGCCGCCTGCGGTGTGGGTTTATCTCGTGAGCTACGGGGCCATCGGTGCCCTGGCCATCATCGGCCTGGTGTGGCGCATGCGCCGGATGAGTGTATGAGCGAGAGCGTATGAGCGCGCCCGCGTTGGTGTTCGATCATGTGTCGCACTGGTACGGCGACGTGGTGGCCGTGAATGACATCACGGCCACGGTAGACGCGGGCATCACCGGCCTGCTGGGTCCCAATGGCGCCGGCAAGAGCACGCTGCTGCAGATGGCCGCTGGTCTGTTGGCGCCGTCGAGCGGTACGGTGCGCGTGTATGGGGAGGTGCCGCACGAGCGTCCGCAGATCTTTCATCGTGTGGCACTGGTGCCCGAACGCGAAGCGTTGCCCGGCATGCTGACGGCCCGCGCCTTTGTGGAGGCACGCGCTACCCTGCTTGGTCTGCCCGATGTGCGGCAGGCCGCCGCGCGCGCGCTCGATCACGTGGAGATGGCGTCGGCCGCTGATCGGCCCGTGCAGGAGTTCTCCAAGGGCATGCGTCAGCGCACCAAGCTGGCGGCCGCGCTGGTCCACGAGCCGTCGCTGGTGCTGCTTGACGAGCCGTTCAATGGTCTCGATCCAAGACAGCGCCTGCACATGATGCAGTTGCTCGAGCAGCGCGCCGATGCGGGCGTGGCTGTGCTGCTGTCGAGTCACATTCTCGAGGAAATCGAGGGTGTGGCCGCGCGCATTCTGGTGATGTTGTCGGGACGCCTGGCGGCCAGCGGCGACTATCGCGCGCTGCGTCGCATGATGACCGATCGACCGCACACGGTGCGGGTGCGAGCCAGTGACGCGCGTGCACTCGCGGCCCGTCTGGTGGCAGACCCCATCGTGATTGGCGTGGAAGTGGACGCCGACGCGCTGCTCGTGCGCACGACGGACTACGCCGCGTTTTCGCGGCACGTGCTGCAGGCGGCCCTGGGTGTGCCGCCCGTGTCTCAACCCATCACGTTGCTCGGCATCGAACCCACGGACGAGTCCCTCGAACACGTGTTTGCGTATCTGGTGGAGCAGCGATGAGCACCGGTCAATCGACGAGTCCTGCGATGAGATCCGGGTTGCGTGTGAACTGGCTGGGCAGCGCGCGTGTCCTGGTTCGTCTGGCCTGGGCTCGCACGGGCGGCACATTGCTCGTGACCGGACTGGTGGTGTTGCTGCTGCTACCCATGGTGTTCGCCATGATCTTTGCGTCGCGCGGCAGTCTGAGCGGCGACCCGGTGGAGTTCCTGGTGCGCAGCTATGACAGCCTGCTTGGCGGCATGGCCACACCACTCATTGCGTTGCTGCTGGGGACCAGCGCGTTCAGTGCCGAGTCGGAAGACGGCACGCTGCTCTATCTCGTGACGACCACCACGCCGCGCTGGTGGATTGTGCTGGTGCGTGTGTGTTTCGCTGCCGTGCTGACGGGGGCACTCTCGGCGTTGGCGGTGTGGGGCACCGGCACGCTCGCCGCGGGCAGCAGTGATCCGGAGGGCGTGACGACGGCCTACACGGTGTCGGTGTTCTTTGGTGGCTTCACCTACGCGGCACTGTTCACGGCGCTTGCGTTGTTCACGCGACGCGCGCTGGTGAGCGGGCTGGTGTACGTGCTGTTCTGGGAGGGCGCACTCAGCGACCTGTTCCCGGCGCTGCAGTATCTGAGTGTGCGCCAGTGGATGCGCGGAATCGCGGCGCCGCTCACGACGGCGGACACGCCGGCGGACTTGCCCTCGGTAACCTACGCGCTGGTAGCCGCGAGCCTGCTTGTGCTGATCACGGTGTACGCAGGCGGGCGCAAGCTGCACGCGCCACGGATCTCGAGGATGGGGACCTGAGCTCTCATTTCTCGTGTCTGAGATCTGAGATCTCAGATCTGGGAGTTGGGAGACCAGACACGATATAGAGATGGGAGAACAGCAACCAATGATGTGAGAATCGCGATCGCGTGGGGAAAGGACTGCGGTTGCGGTTGACGTCAGCTGCGGCTGAGACCACGACTGTGGGCCCATGTCGCACACGATCGCAACTCCCAACTCATTGGTTGCTGTTGTCTCATTTCCATATCGCGTCTGATCTCTCAACTCCCAACTCTCAGATCTGAGATCCCAGAGACGAAGCGGTCGACGGGAGACACGAGCATTCAGAGATGGTGTGCTGCCGCGCGGAGCTCGAGGTCTGGTAGTACCCGCCGAATGATCCCATCCACCTGCGCGAGTCGGTTCGACGACCGGCGCTCGGCCAGCAGCGCAGAGCGCTGCATCACGTCGAGGTCGATCATGGCCGCGATGGCCCAGGGCAGATGCGCGGGGGCGTCGGGCAGAGAGGGCGTACTCGCCGGCTGATCGGAGAGACGCTGCACCGCCGATACCACACGGCGGAAATTGGCCGCCAGTTCATCGGCCTGCAGCGCAATGGCGATGGCATTGAGGTCGGGTTCGTCGGGCAGGAGCTCTACCACGCCCTGGCGATACAGCGAGTCGGCCTCGACACTCTCCACGAAGAGCA
This sequence comes from Gemmatimonas sp. UBA7669, assembly GCF_002483225.1. Taxonomy (NCBI): domain Bacteria; kingdom Pseudomonadati; phylum Gemmatimonadota; class Gemmatimonadia; order Gemmatimonadales; family Gemmatimonadaceae; genus Gemmatimonas; species Gemmatimonas sp. UBA7669. The sequence goes on from NZ_DLHL01000051.1 coordinate 75,155, forward strand.
CGCGCTCACGCCCGTGCACGATGATGTTGGCGCGCCCGTCGGGCAGCATCTCCACGTCCGTCACTTCGGCGACACAGCCCACGCGTCCGGTGGGCAGGGTTTCCGTGCGCTCGCCGACATGCAGGGGCATGAGCGCGAAGCGGCTGTCGCCGGCGCGGATGTCCGCCAGCATCTGGCGGTAACGCGGCTCGAAGATGTGCAGGGGCATGGCGGTGCCAGGGAAAAGCACCGTGCCAAGTGGAAACAGCGGGATGGTCGTGCGGGCCATGTGCAGAGTCAAGCGCCTCGACCGACCCGGGGGAAGCGGCACCCCGCAGAGTTGCGGGGTGCCACACGGGCCGTCTCAGACGAAACGCGCGACCCGGTCCACTTCGTGCCTGTGTGAGCGAAATCCGTCTTCCGCGCCATGGCCAAGGGCCACCAGCGCGGTGATGGTGGCGTGGGCCGGCACCCCGAGAATGTCCTTGGTGGCCTCGACATCGAAGCCCAGCATGGGCGAGGTATGGAAACCCTCGGACTCGGCGATGAGCAACAGATAGCCCAGCGCAATGTTGGCCTGGGTGTTGGCCCAGACGCCGCGGGCTTCGGCGGTCATGCCACCAAAGTTGCGCTCGAGCATGGCGATGGTGGCCGCCTTCTTGTCGGCCGGCAGGTCGGGATGCACGACCTCGTCCAGATGGGCCATGGTGTCTTCCATGTCCGCATACATGGCCAACACCACAGGAGCCTCACCCACCTGCTTCTGGCCGTACGCGGCCGCCTGCAGTCGGTCCTTGGTGGCCTGATCGCGGACGACGATGAAGCGCCAGGGCTGGAGGTTGAAGGCCGAGGGCGCCCGGCCCGTGAGCGTCAGCAGCTGCCGCACCTCTTCGTCCGTCACGGGGACGTCGCGATAGGCACGGACGGAGCGGCGCGTGAGGGCCGCTTCGGCAGCGGATCGCCGGGCCTCCGAGGCCGTGCCGCGGGCGCCGGCAATCTCGTGTTCGGTCGTAATGAAGGCGGAGGCGGAGTCGGAGCGGATCATCTCAGTAGGTACCGGTTGTCGTGAGTGTGTCTGTGTAAACAACTATTAGGGCAAAAAAAGGGTTCCCAATCAGCGGTCGGACGATCCGGGACAGGCCTGGCGCAGCTGGTGCAGCACACGCAGCAGGGTGTCCTGATCTTCTGCCGGGATACCCGCAAAAACATGCCGCTCCGCCGAGCAGACGACCGGGCGAACCTGATCCAGCAGTTCGGCACCCTTCGGCGTCATCACCACATGCACGACTCGGCGATCCTTTTCGTCGCGTGAACGCGCCACCAACCCGGCAGCATCGAGCCTGTCAACCATTCTGGTGATATCAGGACCTGGAGCCGCCATCTGCCGACCCAGTTCCGAGCAACCCGCCGCGTCGTTGCGCGCGATGAGCTGCAGCAATTCGAACTGTGCCGCGGTGATCCCGAACGGCTCCAACGCCCGCGCTACCGTAAGCTCCACATGCGCCGCCGCCGCCCGGAGGGCGTGCACGGTGGTGTTGTGGACGGTGCCCGTGTGAAGTGTTTCGGTCTCCGAAGTCATGCTTTGAGGATATCTGTTAAAACAACATTCGTCAAGTGGGATTGTTGAGCAGGGTACCACTCCTTCGGCCGGCGGCATACATTGCGCTTCCCGATGCCGCCGAGTGCGGCACGGGTCTGGGCGCCGTCGCCAAGTGGTAAGGCAGGAGACTGCAAATCTCCCACCGTCGGTTCGATTCCGACCGGCGCCTCCTAGAACTGCGGCTTGGAGTTTTGAGTTGGTGAGTTGTGGGTTGAAGACGAACGCGCCCCGTCCTGACGGACGGGGCGCGTTCTTCCTTTGTGACCACGGCCCCGACTGAAACGCGGTCGGGGTCCTGGTCGGGGTCGGGGTCTTCGTCGGAGTCCGGGTCGCGGTCCGGGTCGCGGTCCGGGTCGTGGTCCGGGTCGTGGTCGCGCCCAGGTCGCCCCTTACCAGTACACCGACAGATCGTAGTGACTCGCGCCGCCCTGTGAGTCATCGATGCGCACGACCGCCGTGTAGTTGTTCCAGGCCGAGGGCTGCTGCACGACGCGCACACTGCCGCGGCCGCTGAGGCGATCGACGTTCACGGTCACCCCGCGATCGGGCAAGCCGCTGCCGCGCACGTTGGACGACACGTTGCTGACACGCGCGCCACTGCGTGTGATGGTCTCCACGCGACGGCCGTTGATGCGAATCTCCACCACATCATCGACGCGCCCGCTCCAGCGCAGCATGCCGTTGTCGCGTCCGCCGCGATCGTCCCAGCCGCCTCGGTCATCGCGATCGTTGCGGTCGTTCCGATCATTGCGGCCCGGCACGGGGAACGGCGGGCCCCAGCCACCGCCGCGCCCGTTGGAGCCCTGACGGTTCTCCCAACGATCGTCGCGGCGGTCATCACGCCGGTCATCGCGGCGATCATCCCGACGGTCGTCCCGCCTATCATCACGCCGGTCATCGAAACGATCATCACCGCTCCAGTACGCGATGAGCCGGTAGTTGTCGGCGCCGCTGCGCGGATCGCGAATGCGAATGGTCGTGCTGTAGCCGTTACGTGCCGAGGGCTGCTCGATGATGTCCACATCACCGCGTCCATCCTGCAAACGCACGATCACATCACCGCGTCCACGCGGCAGAGCGCCACTGACCTGTGCGCGATTGCCGAGTCGCGCGTCTTCACCTGAGGTGCGCAGGTTGCGGTCACGCATGGTGATGTAGACCTCGCGATCGACTCGGCCACTCCAGGTGAAGAGCGTGCGGTCCACACGATCCACCCGGTGTGCCGCCTCCGTCGGAAGCGCCCGCGCCTCTCGCGCGGACAGTGCGTTGATGACCAACGCACTCAACACTGTGACGAGCGTCACGGTGCCGGCCGACACGAGCGGCGAACCGTGCGATGACGTGGAGATGGTTGCCGTGCGCGACGGCGAGACAGAGCGAAAACGGATCGAACGACGCAGCGACATGTTGTCCTCTCGGGTGACTGACACCCGCCATACAGCGCATTGAAAGTGCCAGCGCGCCACGCGCGCCTCATCGCATGTGGTCACCACCTCGCAAGTGCTTGTCACGTGATGTGTTGCCGCGCCTTGTGGGAACACGGCATGCGCTCGTATGATGCCAGTGACGCCTGTCCCGCTGTCCTGCATTGTGGACAGCCTGTGTGAACGCCAGCGGACGCTCATGACCACACCACTTCTTCTCATTCTCGTGGCCGCTGTGGCGTTTCTCGCCACCCACGTGGTGTATGAGTGGCTGGCCAAGCGCCTGCTCATTGTGTCGGGCGCCGAGTATCTCGTGCTGGGTGTGTTGCTGGGGCCGCAGGTGACGGGTCTCTTCACGCCGGCGGCCATTGAGGCCTTTCAACCCATCATCATTCTCGGTATCGGCTGGATGGGGGTGGCGGTGGCCATGCCGCTGCGGCTGCAGCGCCTGGTGCGCATTCCGGCCGTGCCCTATCGCACCGCGCTCGTGGAGAGCCTGCTCACCTTTGGTGTGGTGACGGCGGGCGCGACCTCGGCCATTGCGTACGCCTATCAGGTGCCATGGCGTGAGGTGCTGGCGGCGGGCGGCATTCTGGGTGCGATTGCCGTGGCGTCCACACCGGCCGGCCTCGACGTGGCCTTTGGTGAACGCGGCAAGGACGCCGCGCGACGGGCGCCGGTGCTGTTGCAGATCGAGGTGGCCAACCACCTCAACGCGGTGGTGAGTGTGGTGGTGTTCGGCATCATTCTCGCGGTGATGCACGACACCGTGCCGCTGATGGTGCGCGCGCTCACCACGACCGAATGGGTGGTCGTGACCCTCGGCATTGGCGTGGTGGGCGGTACGGTGTTTCATCTGTTCCTCGGTGGGGAGCAGAGTGCCGACCGACTCGTCATATCGCTGGGCGGCGCCATCATTCTCGCCAGCGGCGCGGCGGCGTATCTCGAGCTCTCGCCCACCCTCGCGCTGTTTGCCATGGGCGTGGTGCTGGTCAACTCCATGCGCAATCCGGGCGCGGTGCAGGACGTGCTGCGCGCTGGTGAGCGGCCGCTCTACTATGCGCTGCTGCTGCTGGCAGGCGCATCATGGCGTCCGGATTCGAACATCGGGTGGTGGCTGGTCATCATGCACTACGTGGTGCTGCGCACGCTCACCAAGCTCTGGGGCACCGGCATTGTGACCTGGGTGAACGGCGCGCAACAATCGGTGGGTCTGGACTGGGGGCGGGCGCTCATCGGGCAGGGCCGTCTGACCATCGCGCTGGCCTTCGACTATTCGCGACGCGGCCTGCCATATGGCGACGTGATCTTCACCTGCGCCGCGGTGTCGGTGCTGTTTACCGAGTTCTTCGCGGCGCGCTTTGTGCGCGCCGCCGCGGCACCACTCATCGCGCCGCTCGAGTCCATCTCGGCCACCACCGGCGCCGTGCTCGACACGGTCACGGAAACCGTGACGCATGCCTTGCCGAGTTTTCTGCAGCCCAGCGAGGACGGGTCAGCGGATCGGCCGGCCGACGTGTCAGAGCCGAAGCCTGCACCACCGGGAGATCGCTGAGTGCGTCGCCTCGTCATTCTGCTGATTCTCTTTGCCGTGATGCGCGGCGTGTTCGTGCTGGGCGGCCCCACGAGCGGCATTCCCACGCTGATGCTGTTTGGCTTCCTCATCCTTGCCGCGTACAGCGTGGGCGAGCTGGTGAAGCCGTTTGGCATTCCCAAGATCGTGGGCTATCTGATTGCCGGCATTCTATTCGGGCCACCGGGACTGGCGTACGTCAGCAAACCGGCACTCACCGAGCTGACTCCGGTGAGCAACCTGGCCATCGCGCTCATCGCGTTTCTGGCCGGCGCCGAACTGCAGTTGTCGGAAATCCGCGAGCGCGGTGCGGCCATTCTCAAGATGGTGTCGAGCGAACTGGTTCTGACCTTTGCGGCCATTGCGGGCACGATGGTGCTCCTGCGCAGTCAGCTCCCCATTCTCGCCAATGCACCCGCCGCGGAAGTGGTGGCCTTTTCGCTGCTGTTTGCGAGTGTGGCGGTGGTGCACTCGCCGGCGGTGACGATGGCGCTTCTCACCGAAACGCGGGCCAATGGGCCGGTGGCTCGCTACACGCTGGGTGTGGTGCTGGTGATGGACGTGGCGGTGGTGCTGCTGTTCTCGCTGGTGTTGGCGGTGGCGCGCAGCTTGGCCCCGCCGGCGGGTGGCGCCGAGGGCGTGCAGGCCGGCGCGGTGCTGTGGGAGATCGGTGGTTCGGTGCTGGTGGGCGCGGTGCTGGGGGCCTGCATTGCGCTCTATCTGCGCTTCATCAGCCGTGAGCTGTTCATCTTCGGCTTGCTGATGGCGCTGTTGGGCAGTGAAGTCGCGCGCATTCTGCACGTCGAGACACTGCTCACCTTGCTGGTGGCGGGCTTTGTGGCGGAGAACGCGGGTGGCGGACGCGGTGAAGACCTGCGGCACGCCATGGAACGTGCGGCGGCGCCGGTGTTCGTGGTGTTCTTTGCGCTGGCCGGTGCGAAGATCGATCCGCGCGCGGTGCTGCCGTTGTTGCCCATTGTGATTCCCGTGGTGCTCGTGCGCATGGCGGGCATCTACAGTGGCATGCGCCTGGGCGGCAAGTGGGCGGGTCTGCCCACGCAGGTGACGGGCAATGCCTGGTTGGGTCTCGTGTCGCAGGCGGGTGTGGCCATCGGCCTCGCGACGGTGGTGGCCGATGTGTATCCGTCACGTGGCGCGCCGCTGCGGGCGTTGCTCATGGCCACCATCGCCATCAACGAGACCATTGGCCCGATCATGTTCCGTCTTGGTCTCAAGCGCGCGGGAGAGCTGACACCGTCCGAGGCGAACGCCGGCCAATCGGTGGGCAGTCCACCAACGGCCGGCGCGCATTGATTGCAAGGCGCAAATACTCCTCTGCGCCCGCATTTCAACGCTGCGTGAGCTGTTCGCGATCTCGCGATGGCAACGAATGTCGATGCAGACGCCGGATCGTCAACCGCTCACGCAGAGAACTGCAAGAGAACATCGGAGAACGCAGAGGAACGGATCGTTCTTGATGGATCCTCATTTCTGATCCGTGTGGTTTCCGCTCAATCCGCGTCCTCCGCGGCAAGGCAGGTCGACTTTGACCGCCTTTCTCCGCGTGCTCTCTTCCTCCGCGTTCTCTGCGTGAGCTGTTAGCGAACTTTCGGATGCAACGAGTGCTGCTGCGGCGGCCGCACGAGCCGTCAGGCCATGGTCTGTGGCTGCAGGTTCTCTCGCCTTCCCAGCACGGCGCGACCGATGCGCTTCATCCATCCGCTGTGCTTCGGCGCCGGCGGTTCGAGCGGTGCGATGTCGTCGAACACACTGCGATAGGGCACGATGGCCGCTTCGGCGTGCGCGATGACGCTCCGCACCTGCTGCTCGTTGAAGGTTTCGAACGGCTTGAAATGGAAGGGATGCTGGCGCGCGGTTTCTGCGAACGCGTGAATGGCCGGGAACTCGCGCGAGAGCCGCGGCATGAGTTCCAGCACGCTGGCCAGCAGCAGCTTGGGGCTGGGCTGCTCACCAAAGGAGTACTGCAGGTAACGGTCCTGTGCGAGTCGCCAGAACGCATCGGTGGCCTCGTTGATGGCCACCGCGTCGTACTCGAGCGCGGTGCACATGAGGCCCCAGAGCACATGCTGTTCGCGGCCCGACATGTTGCGAGTGGGGGACTCGGGCGCCTTGTGCCAGTGCCGCAGAAAGGCGTGGTCGAGGATGTAGCCGGTGGGAATGCCGTGCCGCCACATGCGGAGATTGAACTCCGTCCACTCGCCCCAGAACTGTCGACGCGGGTTGAACCCGCCAATGTCCGCGAAAAGTCGACGGTAGCCGGCCACGAGCATGCCCTGCACCGGCATGTAGCGGATGCCGTCCACGTTCACATACGGCGTGGACTCACGCGGCTTGAAGCGGGTGTCGGTGTCTTCTTCGTACGACGGGAGACCGACGATGCCCAGCGGATGCGCGCGCAGGGTCTGCTCGATGGCGCCCAGAATGTCGCCGTGCAGTGTGAGGTCGTCGTCGATGAAGGCCACGAGCGGTGTGCGACACACGGAGAGTTGCACACGCCGGCCGCCACCGATGGTGGGGTCGGTGGCGTTGACGTAGACACGAATGGGCAGCGATGGCGCGAGCGCGCGGATGCGTGCCTCGACGGCCATGGGCTCTTCTTCCGTGGCCGTGTTGTACACGATCACCACCTCGAACGGCGTGCGCCTGGGCAGCTCGGCCATGGACCGCAGCAGCTTGCCCAGAAACTCCACCCGTGAGGGGATGGTGAGCATGGTGAAGGTCCAGCGCGGGGCCCCGGCCACACCGGCCTGGGAATGAGACGGCGTGGTGGCCGTCCTCATGTGCGCGCCCCCGAACTGCGGCGCGTCGACGCATGCTGCGCTGACGCGTACTGCGCCAACAGATCGAGCATCTGCATCCAACCTCCTGGCCCTTCCGCCTCGAGGACGATGGCCTCGGGCAGGGCGGCAAGCGCCGGGTGTGGTCCCCGGTGCGGATTGCGAATCACGAAGCGCAGGTCGGCTTCAGCGAGCAGGGAGACGTCGTTCTCCTCGTTGCCGATCGCGGCAATCAGGGGAGATACCCCGTCGACGGTGAAATGGTGCCGTAGCGCACAGAGCGCCGGCCCTTTTCCACCTGCTGATGTGAGCGTGAACCAACGGCCTCCGCGCCGAAGTTGCAAGCCTCGTTGCTCACTTGTTTCCCGAATATGGTCGAGCTCACTTGGTGAAATCGCGAGTGGATCGACCAGCACGCTGTTGCGGCGGGCATGCAGGGCTCGGCGTGCCGAGGCCGGCGTGCGAAAGCCCAGCTCGCGGAGGGCGGCCATGGAGCGCTGACGGGTGTCAGCCCTGGTGAACGGCTCAAGCCCTGCCATGTGCTGCCTGAGTGTCTCTGCAGTGGCGGCAATATGGCGCGCCTTCAAGCGTCTGCGGCCGTGCTGCTCGACGTCGGAGTGGTCGGCTGAATCACGGGTTGCCGCCGAGTCGACGGCCCATAGGGCTCCGTCTTCGGCAATGCAGGGGCCGGGAATGCCGAGGGCCCGCTGCAGCACCGTGAGCTCGCGGAGCGTGCGGCTGGAGGCGAGGCCCAACTGCACCGGCGCTCCCCAGTCCGTTTCGAGCTGGGAGAGACCACGGCGCAGCACGGCCGGGGTGACCGGCAGCCCCTCCTCACCCAGCAGCGTGCCGTCGACGTCGCTGAGAATGAGGAGGGGGCGCTCCGTCGCGGGGTGCCCTGTCGCGGGGTGCCCTGTCGCAGGATGCCCTGCCGGGGGGCGGCGCGCGGCGGGGCGCGGCCCGGTCACGGGGCCGAGGGGAGTGCCGACGGCGTGGGTCGGCGTGCAAAGGACAGCAGGACCGCTCCGCCAATACCAGTGATGAGCGATCCGCTCAGCACACCAATCTTGGCGGCGTCGAGCTGGGCGTTTTCGCCAAAGGCCAGGGCGGCGATGAACAGCGACATGGTGAAGCCGATGCCGCCCAGCGTGGCCACGCCGAATACGCGGTACCAGTCGGCGTCGGCGGGGAGATCGGCCCACCGGAATCGGACGGCCAGCCAGGCGGCGCCAAAAATGCCGAGCGGTTTGCCGACGATGAGGCCGAGGGCCGCGGCACTGACGGCCGGCTGTCGGGCGAAGCTGGCCAGGTCGTCGGGCAGCGTCACCCCCGCATTGGCGAGCGCAAAGAGCGGGATGATGAGATACGTGACCGGCCAGTTGAGATAGTGCTCGAGTCGCTCCTGCACGCAGTCGGGCCCCTTGGAGGGCACGGTGAAGGCCAGCAGCACGCCAGCGATGCTGGCATGGATTCCCGACTTGAAGACGGCGAACCAGAGGGCTATGCCCAGCAGGGCATAGGGCCAGATGGCCCCGACGCGGCGGCGATTGAGCTCGAGCAGCGCCAGCAGCAGCAGCACCGTGACGCCAAGGGCGCGCGCACTCACGGTGGGGGTGTAGAAGAAGGCGATGACGAGCACGGCGCCGATGTCATCGGCAATGGCCAGGGCGGCCAGAAAGATGCGAAGCCCCGAGGGAACGCGGTTGCCCAGCAGGGCCACGATGCCAAGGGCAAAGGCAATGTCGGTGGCCATGGGAATGCCCCAGCCGGCGTGCGCGTCCGTGCCGCCCGCCACCAACAAATAGATGGAGGCCGGCAATACCATGCCACCCACGGCGCCGACTACGGGCAGGGCGGCCTTTCGTATGCTGGAGAGGGCCCCGTCCTGGATTTCGTGCTTGATCTCGAGACCGACCACGAGAAAGAACACGGCCATCAGGGCGTCGTTGATGAAGTGCTGCAACGACAGCCCGGCCACCGGCAGGTGATTGAGGGCGTGGTAGGTCTCCCGCCAGGGCGAGTTGGCCCAGATGAGCGCCAGCAGGGCGCAGCCCAACAGCAGCAGTCCGCTGAGGGCCTGGCTTGGCGGTGGGGCCTTCTCGTCGATCAGCCCGTCTTCGATTGGATCGGCGTATTGTGGCGTAGGTTCCATATTTGACGGATCACCCGGCGAATGCGTGTAGTATGTAGGTAACCCCATGGCCCAGCGGATGCGACCGTTGCGCTTCGCGGAATTTGGGGTTCGACCGGACGTATCGAGGGCCGCAGGATGTCGTCGCCGTCTCCAACTCCACGCCGTGCCAGCCGACGGACAACGCGTCGGGCGCTGTGGCTTGTGCCCCTGGTGGCCGGCAGCGTGGGGGCGGCGTTTGTGACGGGGCGCTGGTATGAGCGGCGCTTCGTGGAGGCGCGCAGTGAGTGGGCGGGCGTGCAACTGCTCTCCTCGGCCATCGATTCCGTGCGAGCCAATGCGCTCGACTCGCTGCCCAGCGATGAACTCATCCGCCGTGCCGTGACCGGCATGCTACGCGAGCTGCAGGACCCCTATGCGGCGATGCTGCAGTCGGACGGCATGCAGCGTTATCGCGGGACCTTGCTGGGTGAGGGGCATGGGCTGGGTCTGACCATGCGCCGCCATGCCGATGGGGCGAGTATCGCCCGCGTGGCCCTTGGGTCGCCGGCCATGTTGTCGGGCATCCGCGCCGGCGACCGCCTGCTTGCGGTGGATGGCGTGCCGGTAGAGGCCGACGGCAGTTGGGGAAAGAACAGCGACAGTACCGCAACATCTCCAGATCAACATCTGGTCACTTTATGGCGCGCGCCGCTCGGTGACACGGTTCGGGTGGTGGTGCGGCGCAGCGCCTGGCGCATGCCGGCCGTGTCGGATGCCGCCCTGTTGAATGACAGCTTGGGCTATGTCCGGCTGGCGTCCATGACGGCGCATTCGGCGGAAGAGGTGGAGCGCGCCGTGGCCGTGCTGGTGCAGCGCGGCGCACGCTCGCTGGTGCTGGACCTGCGTGGCAACAGCGGCGGGCTGTTCGAAGAGGGCGTCAAGGTCGCGTCGCTGTTCCTGCCGCGTGGTGTGGTGGTGGCTTCGCTGGCGGGACGAGGCGGCGACGCCGTGCAGCCGCACGAGGCGCGCGGCTCGCGCTGGTCCAACTTGCCGATGACCGTGCTGGTGGACCGCCAGACCGCCTCGGCGGCCGAGGTGATTGCGGCGGCGCTGCGCGAGCACGACCGGGCGCTGCTGGTGGGTGAGCCGACATACGGCAAAGGCGTGGTGCAGCGGGTGGTGAACCTGTCCCCCGACATTGCGTTGCGGCTTACGACGGCGCGTTGGCTGACGCCGTCGGGGCGGGCGCTCGAGCGGAATGCGGTGCGCGGCGGCGGATTCACCGGCGGGTTGATTCCTGATGTGGTGGTGGACCAGCCGGGCCGGCGAGACCTGGCGGCAGTGCCGCGCGAGTGGACCGGTGACGCGGCGCGTCGCATGGACCAGCTGGCCGACTCCTTGGCGGTGCATGCGCTGCGGGCCGGTTGGGCCACGCGCCCGCTGGCGGTGTTCGAGGCGCGGTTGCGGGCGTCACTGGCCCAGCTCACGCCGGGCGCGCTCACGTCGCCTTTGCTGCGTGCCGACTGGGTGACGCAGGCCACGCGTCTGGCGCTCGTCCGGCACCTGGAGATCGAGGGCGAGCGGGAAACCATTCTGCGGTACGCCGTACGTGATGATGCCGCCCTGCGGGCCGGCGCCGAGGTGCTGCTGCCGGGTGAAGACCTGGCGCAGGTTATTCCCGCGCCCTTGCCGGCGCCCCTGCCTGCTTCGGTAACGGGCTCCGCGTTTACGCCGTGAGCCAGTCACCGAGCGCCGGTCACCGTGAGTCGGTCACTGTGAGTCAGTGTCTGTGAGTCGGTTTCCGTGACTGGATGGCGTGGCGTGGCCTGGATGGCGTTTGGGCTGTCTCTGCTGCCAGTGATTGCCGGCGCGCAGCCCACGCCGCTCGACACGTGGATCGTGCGACGCTACCGGGGCGCGCAGCTGGTGCCGGATTCGCAGCCAGCGCGAGGCGCTTCGGCGACGCCCGTGGCCCGTGTGGCCGCGGCCCCGCGCATTGAGCAGACGCGGCGTGGCACCACTCGCGACACGCTCTGGGCGGTGCACTTTGCGGCCGGGCCGGAATTGGCTGGGCTCTCGGTGGGAACGCGCACCACCCTGACGGGTCCCACGGGTACCATGACGCCGGTGGTGGCGCGGGTGGTGGCGCGTCGCCCGTTTCGCGCGCCGCGGAGCCCCGGCTCGGCGCTGCGCCCCGACTCCAATTGGCGTCATGCCTGGGCCTATCTTGTCGTGATGCCACACCTCAACGAATCCGCCATCTCGCGTTATCGCGGCTGGCTGCTGGTGGAAACACCCGACCGTCCGGCCACGCGATGAACGCTGGTGGTGTGATGTGGACACAACGTGTGTTGCGTGGCGTGTTGGGTGGTGTGTTGCCCTCTGCTCCACGTGGTGTGTTGCTGGGCCGTGCCCTGCTCGCCGTCGTCCTCGTGGTCAGCGCGCCGGCGGAGGCCTCCGCGCAATCGAACGACGCCCCCACCTCGGCCTGGCGACACGCCGGCGCCGACTCGCTGGTGACGCGCGCCATCGCGCGGCGTGGTCTGCAACTGGCCGACAGTACCCTGCTCAGCTACACCGCCAGCGCGCATGGCTTTCTGGCCTTCCTCGCGCAGTTGGGCGAAGGCCAGGTCATTCCGCCGCGCGTGGTGCAGAGTGAAGAGTTGGCGCTGCAGGTATCGTGGTGGGCGCCAGGCCGCAGTGCGCAGCGACTGGTGGGTCGGCGTGACACCACACTGCTGCCTGCCGACGTGGGCTACTATCGCGATCGCTATGGTGTGGTGCTCGACAATCTGCCCGATCGCATTCGACTGGGTGATGGACAGGATGTGCGCGATGTACCACATCCGCTCGCGGCCAATGCGCTGTCTCTCTACGAGTATGCACTCGGTCGTCCGCTGACCATTCGCATTCCGGGCCGCGAGATTCTCGTGGACGAGGTCAAGTTCCGTCCACGTGATGCCCAGAAGCCCGGCGCGATCGGCTCGGTGTATCTCGACCATGAAAGTGGTGCGGTGGTGCGGTTGTCCATGACCTTCACGCGCGCGGCCATCATCGACAAGCGCATTGAAACGCTGGTGGTGACGCTCGAGAACGGACTGGTGCAGGAGAAGTACTGGTTGCCGCGGCGACAGGAAGTGGAGGTGTCGCGTGGCAGCACCTGGCTGGACCTGCCGGTACGTGGCATCGTGCGTGGGCGCTGGGAAATTGCGGGCTACACGGTCAACGAACGTGTGCCGGCGGCCACCATGTTGCTGCCGCGCTGGAGTTCGGCGCCGCGCGACTCGCTGCGCGCGCATGCGTTCGAGGGGCGCGTGGTGGATGTGCTGCCGCCCGAGATTCAAATGGCCAGCAGCGAAGAGGTGGTGCAGGCGCGTGTGCAGGCGGAAGCGGCGGTGCGGTCGGCCATGCTGGCGCGACCGGCCACGGCCTCAATCACCGGGCGTGGCATCAGTGATCTGGCGCGGTTCACCCGCGCGGAAGGTTTGGCGCTGGGGTTTGGCGCATCGCACACGAGCAGTGCCGGCTTCGTGTTGCGCGCGCGGGCGCGCTACGGATTTGGCGATGAGGAGGTCAAGGCCCACGTTGCACTGGGCCCGTCGCCGGCGTTCGGTCGTTCGCCTACGCTGCAGGTCTTTGCCGAACGCGACTATCGCGATCTGGGCTTTGCCGAGCGGGCGGGTGTGACCAACTCGATGGGCGCGGCCTTGTTCGGCAGTGACTACACCACGGTGGTGGATACGCGCGCGGTGGGCGTGCTCTGGCGGCGCGCGCCCACAAGCGCGTTCGCGTGGCGCCTGGCGTATGAGCGGGACGACCCGGTGTTCACGGCGGGACGTTCGCTGCGCGGTGTGTTGGCGCCTTCGCTGGCCGCGTGGCGTGTGGAAGGTGTGCGCGCGGAGCTGCGTGGCAGCGGCGGCTGGGTTCCGAGTGATGCCATGGCGCGTCGTGGTGTGTGGAACGTGATGATGGATGCCGGCGCGATGCATGGGCGGGGGACGCCGCCCACGGGCCTTAACGACATCGCACAGGATACGCTGGGTGTTCTGCTCAACGGCCCGCGTGTGCGGCCGCTGAGTGCGCGGATCCAGGGCCAATTGCAGATCACGCAGCCACTGGCCAACGATCGCGCACTCGTGTGGCACACGGTGGCCGGTGTGGCTGGCGGACGCGACCTGGCACCACAGAGTCTGATCTTTGGCGGCGGGCCGTGGTCAGGTCCGGGGTATGCGTGGCATGCCTTTGCGTCCAAGGCCATGCTTTCATCGCGTCTCGAGTGGCGCACACCGCTGCCGGCGCCGTCCATCCCGCTGGGACGCTTTGGCAAGTCGCCGCCGCATGTGACCCTGGCACCCTACGTGCAGGCGCTGGCTACGGCGTCTGGCCGCGTGCCGGTATCGCCGATTGGGCTTCGTGCGGATACGCCTGGTGCGCGCAACCTGTCGATTGAGCAGCGCACGGTTGGCGGTGTGTATCCGTCGGTGGGCACGGGAGTGTTGCTGTTCTACGATCTGCTGCGCGTGGATGTGGCGTACGGATTGCGCCGTGATCGGGTCGCCGGACCGGCTGGTGGCGGATGGCGCTTCGCCATCGACATCGATCGTGCGTTCTGGGGCATGCTGTGAGTTACGACCCGCACGCGCGCTACGATCAGGCGTACTTCGACAAGTGGTATCGTCACCCGACCCATCGGGTGAAGTCGCCGTCCGAGCTGTCGCGTCAGGTGGCGTTTGTGCTGCGTGCGGCCGAGTTTGTGCTGGGTCGCCCCGTGCGCAGCGTGCTGGATGTAGGCTGCGGTGAGGGAAACTGGCGGGCGCCGCTCAAGGCGCTGCGGCCGCGCGTAGCTTACACGGGCGTGGATCCGAGCACGTATGCGGTGGAACGCTTTGGCGCGCGACGCGGGCTCATGCAGGGCAGCATTGACGCGCTCGATAGCTTGCCTTTACGGTCCGCGTACGATCTGGTCGTGTGTTGTGGCATGCTCAACTATCTCGCGACCGACGTGCTGATGCGCGGGTTGACACAGGTGGCGGCGCGCACTGGTGGCGTGGCGTATCTGGAGTTGTTCACGCGGGAAGACCGATTCGAAGGTGATACGCAGTGGCCGCCACCCCGGGCGGCTTCGTGGTATCGCGAGCGCATGCACGAGGCGGGACTGTGGCCCATCGGGATGCAGATGTACGTAACGACGGACTCACGCGAGCGGGTGTCGGCACTGGAACGGCTGTAGGCGCGGCTGAGTCCGCTGCCGAGTCGTGGAGCGCGTTTTTGGCCACGCTGCGCGCGCAGCGGGCCGCTGAAGACCGGTCGTATCCGTTGCGCAGTCAGGCCGAGGCGGTGGTGACGCGTCTGCTGGGGCTGCTCTTCCCTCCGTTTGCCCGGCAGCCCTGTGGTGGTCCCGATGCCGTGGATGCCGAGGCCGCCGATCTGGTGACGTTGCTGCGCGCGGCATTGACTCCGCTGGTGCCCAACGCCGACGAGGTGGTGGCGGTGCTCACGTCCCGTCTGCCCGCGGTGCAGACCGCGCTGCAACTCGACGCGGAAACCATTGCCAGCGGCGATCCGGCGGCGGGCAGTGTGGAAGAAGTCATTGCCGCCTATCCCGGGTTTCTGGCCATGGCGGTGCATCGTGTGGCGCACGAACTCTATGCACTCGGCGTGCCGATGTTCCCGCGCGTGCTGTCGGAGTGGGCGCACCGGGAGACGGGTATCGACATTCATCCTGGCGCGCAGATCGGTGCGGCCTTTGCCATCGATCATGGCACCGGCGTGGTGATCGGCGAGACGAGTGTCATTGGCGATCGGGTGCGCATCTACCAGGGCGTGACTCTGGGCGCGCTGGCGGTGAGCAAGAAGCTGGCCAATCGCAAACGTCATCCCACGATTGGCAACGACGTGGTCATTTACGCCAACGCCACCATTCTGGGTGGCAATACGGTGGTGGGCGACGGGTCGATCATTGGTGGCAACGTCTGGCTGACGTCGTCGGTGCCGCCGCGTTCGGTGGTGCAGTTTGCCAGTCGCGTAGAGCAGCGCGGCGACGACGGGATCGAGTTTCATATCTGATCATTCACTCGGGGGAGTCATGCGGGCACGTTCCATTCTCGACACCATTGGTCAGACGCCGCACGTGCAATTGTCGCGGCTGTTCGGTTCACGTCTCACCGTGTGGATGAAGCTCGAGCGCGCCAATCCGGGTGGCAGCATCAAGGACCGTATTGCGCTGGCCATGATCGAGGACGCCGAGTCGCGCGGTCTGCTGAACAAAGACAGCGTGATCATCGAACCCACGTCGGGCAACACCGGCATCGGCTTGGCCATGGTGGCGGCGGTGAAGGGCTACAAGCTGGTGCTGGTCATGCCGGAGTCGATGTCCGTGGAGCGGCGGCGTGTGATGGCGGCGTATGGCGCATCGTTTGATCTCACGCCACGCGAGCTGGGCATGAAGGGCGCCATTGCGCGCGCGCAGGAACTGGTGGCGAGCACCCCCGGCGCGTGGATGCCGTCGCAGTTCGACAACCCGGCCAACATTTCGGCACATGTGCAGAGCACGGCGCGCGAGATTCTCGCTGATTTTCCGGAGGGGCTCGACGTCCTGATTACCGGTGTTGGCACGGGCGGTCACATCACGGCGGTGAGTGAGGTGCTCAAGGCCCAGTGGCCGGCGCTGCGCACGTATGCGGTGGAGCCGCTCAAGTCGCCGGTGATTGGAGGCGGCGCCCCCAGTCCGCACAAGATCCAGGGCATTGGCGCGGGCTTCGTGCCGGCCAACCTGCACGTGGACACGCTCGACGGGACCATTGCGGTGACGGAGGAAGACGCCTTTGCGTATGCGCAGCGTTCGGCGCGTGAGGAAGGCATTTTCATCGGCATCTCGAGCGGTGCGTCGCTGGCGGCGGTGGCGCAGAAGGCGCCGGAGTTGCCGGATGGGGCGCGCGTGATGACGTTCTGCTACGACACGGGGGAGCGGTATCTGTCGATCGATGGACTATTCCCTTTGCCGTAGGTTTGGGTGTGGTCCGCTGGATCGTTGAACAGAAGGTGTGAGGAATGGAGGATCCGGGGATTGGAGGGGCGGGCCATGGAGGCACATCGAGCTCGCGTGCCTCCGTGGCCCGCCTCTCAGATCCTCAGATCCTCTTATCCTCACACCTTCTGTTTCCCCGCCATCCAACTCGATGCATGGATATCGCGACCGTCACCCCAATCCTCGTTGCAGGCCTCGTCGGCGCAGTCACCGCATGGCTCTGGCAGCAGCAGCGGCGTATACGAGCGGAGCGCGAGGCCCGCGAGCGGGAAGGTGCGCTGCGCGAGGTCGTGGCCCGACTCGAGGGTGAGGCGGCGGCGCTGAGTCGACAGGGCAATGTGGGGGAGTTGCTGGCCCCCATTCGCGAGACTCTCTCGCGCACCGATGCCGCGCTGACACGAATGGGCCACACGCAGGCGGAAGTGGCGGGCAAGATCGGTGAACGACTGGACGCCGTGTTGCGCGGCGGCGAGGCGCTCGCGCGTGAGACGCAGCAACTTTCCCAGGCCTTGCGTGCGCCCGCAGTGCGCGGGCAGTGGGGCGAACTGCAACTGCGGCGGGTGTGCGAGCTGGCGGGCATGCTGGCCTACTGTGATTTCGAACCGACGGTGACGGTGCGCGCCGGGCAGTCGGTGCAGCGCCCCGATCTGGTGGTGCGCCTGCCGGGTGATCGGCGTTTGGTGGTGGATGCCAAAGCGCCGCTGACCGCCTATCTCGAAGCGCTCAACGCTCCCGACGAACGCACGCGCAAGGCACGCATGACCGAGCACGCGCAGCAGGTGAAGTCACACGTGCAGCAGTTGTCCGCGCGGCGCTACTGGGCGCAGTTCGACGATGCGCCGGATTTTGTGGTGCTCTTTCTGCCGGGTGAGGCCTTCTTTGCTGCGGCGCTGGACGCCGACCCGTCGCTGCTCGAGTCCGCGCTCGAGGACAAGGTGCTGCTGGCCACCCCCACGACACTGATTGCCTTGCTCAAGGCGGCGGCCTACGGCTGGCGGCAGGAGCGTGTGGCCGCCGACGCGCAGCAGGTCGCGCTGCTGGGCCGCGAACTGCACGAGCGACTGGCCGCATTCGACGAACAGCTTGGTGATGTGGGGCGGCATCTGCAACGCGCGGCGCAGTCGTACAATCGCGCGGTGGCCAGTCTCGACAGCCGGGTGCGGGTGAGTGCGCGGCGGCTCGGGGAGCATGTGGGGGTGGAGACGGGGGAGGGGCCGGCTCCATTGCCGCTGGATCAGTGAAGCGGCGGCATCGTTGAACTGAAGGTGTGAGGATTGGAGGATCTGGGGATAAGAGGGCGGGCGTCGGGGGACTCTTTCCTGTAGAGTCCTCCGACGCCCGCCTCTCCAATCCTCAAATCCTCTGATCCTCACACCTTCAGTTCAACGATCTCGCCGCATCACAAGGACCCCAGCAGATCATCGATCGCCTTCTTGTCCGCATCCTCCAGCGACTCGGCGCCATGGATGATGCGTTGCAGGATGTCCACCGCCTCCGCCGCGAGATCATCGGGATGCTTGCGGTCCTTCTCGAAGCGCACGATGTGGCCGAGCAGGATGGTCTCGAACGGCGTCTCTTCCTCGTCGTCCTCGTCCTCCTCGTCATCGTCGTCGTTATCAGCGCCGAGTGCGGATTCGTAGCTGGGTACGCTGGCCTTCCAGGGCTCGGCGTTGTGGGCTTCTGCCTCCAGCAGGGCGCGTGGCACGAGGGCAAAGAGCCGGCACTGGAGACCCGGTTCTTCTTCGTAGGCAAAGAGGCCGAGGGGCACGGGCTCTTCGAACAGGCGGAGATCAATGAGGCGCGCGATGGCTTCGGCGGGCATGGCGCTGCGTGCCACCATGCGGCCGTCGATGTAGGCGGCCAGCGCAGAGGATTCCGGGGCGCGGGGATCGTCAAGCTGCGCGATCTGCACCGTCACCGGCTCCCGCGTGGTCACGAAGACGGCGGGCTTGGCCTCCCCGTCATCAGGCGCGGGGCTGTCATCGGTCGGATCGAATTCGTCGGACATGATACTCGCAGGTTAGGCAAAAACCGCAGCCACCGAAAGGGTGGCGGGGCCAGTCGCTCTGTTACAGTCGGTGTTTTGCTACCCGTCTGTGATCAGAGCGAAGCAGCCACGTCGTTGACGTCGGTGTTTTCGAAGACGGTGCCCAGCCAGCGCAGCACGGGCCACAGCTGCAGCGCAATGACGAGGCTGGCCAGCGTGGTGGCCAGGAGCAGGGACCAGCCGCCCCAGTCATTGGTGAGCCAGAGCACGAGCAGCGCCGCGCCCACGGGAAACACCAGACCGACGGCAGCCACGAAGGCCGTGGCGCCCGTGGTGAGCAGGTTCTGTCCCATGGTTTCGAATCCGCGGGCTTCGGTGCCGAGTCGCACCCACGCAGGAAACAGCAGGGCCACGCCGTTGTGAATGGTGAACATCAGCGCGTTGAACGCCGGCACGCCCACGGCAATGGCCGCCAGAATGGGAATGGTGGCGCCGGTGGCTTCGAACAGTGTGGGGTCCTGAATGAGCAACACCAGCGGCACCACCATGAGCGACCACACGGTGATGGAGTGCAGCAGGGTGACGGCTGCAATCTGCGCGGTGACGATGCGCCAACCGGCCAGTGGCATGGTCTTGAGCATGGCCAGGCGAGGCAGGTCGAGACGCAGGTCGAAGCGCATCCAGAGGGGGCCTATGAAGAGCAGCATGGCCCCCCAACCAATGGAGACGCCCACGAACATGTCGGCCGCGTTGCGTGAGGTGCTGCGCGCGAGGGTGGCGAGCAGCGCGAGGCCGACGACAAAGCTCACCAGCTGGGTCTTCCATGAGCCGCCACGCAGGGCGGCGGCCACGTTCTTCCATGCAATGGCCACTTCCGGCCGGCCGGTGAGGGCGAGACGCGGCACCTTGACCAGCTTGCCCTTCTTGGAGCGCGCTTCGCCCATTTGTGAGCTGCGGAAGCGCTGCATGACTTCGGCGCGGTAGCGCGTGTGGTCGAGGGCGGCTTCCTCGAATGCGGTGTCGAGACGCACGAGCCAGGTGTAATGCAGCATCAGCACGCCAACGGCCAGCAAGGCCTCGCGTGCCCAGACGGCGGTGCCGGTGTGCAGCACCGGGGCAATGAGCACACGCACCGGCCAGAGTGCGGCGTGGGGCACCGGGGCTTCGAGCGCCGCGCTTACGGCACGCAGAAAGGCGCGCAGCCCCTGGTCACTGGCGGCGCGCAGTTCCGGGAGCGCCGTGATCAAGCCAAAGGCGACACCGGCAAACATGGCACCGAACACCACGCCAGACACCAGCACGCGTCGCCAGCCGGCGCGGCCGTGTTCAATGGCGGCGCTGCGCACCATGGACGCGCCCAGTCGATGCATGGCGAGTGTGGAGAACAGGAGCCACCAGCCCGTGGCGCGTTGCCAGCTGACCAGCGAGGTGGCATCGCCGCGAAAGATGACGGTGAAGACGAAGGTGTTGAGCAGAATGGCCAGCTGCATGCGCAGCAGCTTGGCGTGAATGAGTCCGCGGCGGCTGATGGGCGCCGGGAAGAGGAATTGCACTTCGGCCGGTGTGAAGGCCAGGGCACTGCGGTCACTGCCAAAGAGCCACCAGCGTGCCGAGGTGATGAGCAGCAGGGCGCTCGCAATGAGCAGCGTCGTGGGCGACTGCAGCAGGGTGGAGAAGGGCGCGTCGGCGCCGCGGGTGTTGCGGAACAGCGCCCACCAGAGATAGAACGCGCCGAGTGCCACGGCCACGAGATAACGTGGATTGCGGGCGCGCGCGGCCTGGGCACGCAGGCGATTGCGGAACGCGTGCCAGTAGAGGAAGAGCATGGCCCGCAGCGGGGCCGGTGTGCGTGCAGTGCTCATGGGTCGACCTTCACGCGTCAGCCCGTGAGCGCGATAAACATTTCTTCGAGCGTGCGTCCTTCGAGGTCGGGCCGCGCGGTGACCACGTCGTCAATGGTGCCGAAGGCCACGGCTTCGCCGCGGCGAATGACCAGCAGACGGGTGCAGAGTTCTTCCACCAGATGCAGCAGATGGGAGCTGAGGACCACGGCGGTGCCTTCACGCGCGCGCGCCTGAATGGTCTCCTTCATGCGCCGGATGCCCACCGGGTCGAGACCGGTGAGCGGTTCGTCGAGCAGGAGCACACGCGGTTGATGCAGCAAGCCACAGGCGATGGCGAGCTTCTGCTTCATGCCGCGCGAAAGTTCGGTAGGCAGCGCGTCGCGCTTGGCGGTGAGCTCCAGCTCCTCCAGCAGCCCCGGAATGCGCGACTCGGCATCAGCCACCCCATACAAGCGGGCCACGAAGCGCAGATGCTCCTCGACTGTGAGGTAGTCGAAGAGCGCCGGTTCATCGGGAATGAAGGCGAGCCTGGATTTCGCGGCCACCGGGTCCTGCTGCATGTCCACACCGGCAATGCGAATGCTCCCCGACGTGGGCTGGAGGATGCCGGCCAGCGCGCGCAGGGTTGTGGTCTTGCCGGCGCCATTGGGGCCCACGAGACCCAGGACATCGCCGGGTGCTACTGTGAAAGACAGGGAATTCACGGCGAGGGTGTCGCCGTACTGCTTGGAATAGCCGGAGACTTCGATCACGGCGTCGCGGGTGAGAGCACGAGAGGGGCGGTGAGGGTGGCGCTGAGTGTGACGCCGGCGGGCAGGCAGCGTTCGGTGACCTTGTTGCGGGCGGCCGCTACCGTGCCGGCCGCTGCGCCACCGGCCGCACCGATGACGGTGCCGCGATTGCCGCCGCCAATGACACGACCCAGGATGGCGCCGATGACCGCTCCCGTGGCCACCTTGCCGGCGTCGCCACCCTTGGAGACCTGCTTCTCTGTCAGCGTCGCGCTGCCTACGTCCACCGTGCCCTGGGCCGGTATGAAGACCCCATCCCGCTGAATGCCACGCAGACGGAACGTGAAGACGCCCTCGGCGGTTGCCGAGGCCAGTTCCACCAGCACCGGGGTACCGGCCGGCAGCATGGCGCCGTCATTGCCCTGCACGGCCTGACCCAGCGAGACCACGAAGCGGTCGCCCGGCTTGTTGGCCAGCGAGCAGATCTCGGCGTTGGTGGCGCCGGCCAGAATGAGGCCCGTTCCCAGCGACGGGGCTCGGCCGGCCGGTCCGGATCCGGCGCCGGTGTTGGCCGGTGCAGTTTCCGGGCTCGCTGCGCTGCTGCTGCTGCTGGCGGGCGGGCCTGCTGGTGCAGGCGCTGGTGCTTCAGTGGCTGGTATTGGCGCTGCTGCCGGGTTGGTGCTGGGTTTAGGGCGCGATGATGTCGTACGAGGGGCGACCGTTTTGGTGGCCGTCGGGCGACTTGACGTTGGGGCGGACGCCGGCGCCGGCGTGGCCACCGGCTCTGGCGAGGCGAGGGCCGTGTCGGCGGGGATGGCCGTGGAGGTGGCGGACGACGCGAGGGTGAGGTCGCGGGCGAGGGCAGAGTCCACGGCTGCGGATTGCTTGCGGTCGCCGCCGCAGGCCAACAGGGCGGCAGCGCCGGCCAGCTTGAGGCCGCGCGAGGTCCGGGAAGTCCGCGCCGAACGAGTCCACTGAAGTTGCGCCATACGCTGGACGATAGTCGGAGAGAGGAGCGTCGTGCCACCCGGTGCGCCGCGCCACCCTGTTCTACGAATCGTACCGCCCGCTTCGGTCGGCGTTCCCCTGCCCGTTCGCCCTGCATGCCCGTTTCCGATGTCGACGTGACGCCGCCACCGACGGCGCAACACGTATTCATCGCTCGTCAGCCCATCTTCGACGCACGCAACAAGCGTGTGGCGTACGAGCTGTTGTACCGGGCCAATCAGGAGGCCACACACGCCGGCACCGATGTCTCACCGGCTCTCATGTGTGGTGACACGGCGCTGCATGCCCTGCTGTCCATCGGTCTGGATCGGCTCACCGGTGGCACGACCGCGTTCGTGAATGTGACCGAAGAGCACCTCACGGGCGAGCTGTACAAGATTTTCGATCCGAAGGCGGTGGTGCTGGAGCTGCTCGAGTCCATCGATGGCACGCCGGCGGTGGTGGATGCCTGCGCCCGCGCCGTGGCCGATGGCTATGTGTTGGCCCTCGATGACTATGACGGGCGTGGGTCGCTGGATGCGCTGTTGCCCTATGTGTCGATCGTGAAGGTGGACGTGCTGCCGGTGCCCGATGTGCGCGTGATGCGCGACATGGTGCAGCGCCTGCGCGCGCATGAGATCACGGTGCTGGCCGAGCGGGTGGAAACGCCCGAGGTGCTGCAGGCCGCACGGGACGTGGGCTTCGAGCTGTTCCAGGGCTATGTGTTCAGCAAGCCGGAGACACTCGACGGCCGCGCGGTGAATGTGCAGCAGGCCACGGTGTTTCACATCATGGCGCTGCTCAATGAGCCCGATGCCACCGACACGATGGTGGAGGAGGCGTTCCGCAGCCATCCGTCGCTGAGTCTTTCGTTGCTGCGCATTGTGAACTCGGCCTCGTTCGGCGGGCGTGGTGTGGATTCCATTCCCTACGCCATTCGCCTGGTGGGACGTGAGGCGCTGTCTCGCTGGATGCTCATCATGCTGGTGGCCAGCGTGGGGTCGCGCAGCGCGGTGGCGCACGAGGCGGTGGTGGAAGCGCTGGTGCGTGGACGTTTCTGCGAGGTGGTCACGGCACACGGTGCGCACGGTGACCCGGCGGCGCGCTTCCTGGTGGGCCTGCTCTCGCGCATGGACCGCCTGCTGGGCCTGCCCATGGAGCAGGTGCTGGAGCGTCTGCCGGTGAGCGACGACGTGCGCGATGCGCTGCTGCATGCACGCGGGCCGCACGCCACGGTGCTGCTGCTGGCGGATGCCTACGAGAACGCCGACTGGCCGCTGGTGGACACGCTGTCGGGCAACATGGAGCTGCCGTCGCTGTATGCCGAGGCGGTGCAGTGGGCCAACACGCGACTGGCGGCGGTGACGGCGCGGTAGGAGGAGCCAGCGGCCGATCGTTGGCATGAGTAAGTTGGATGCGGAGCTGCCGAAAGGTGCCGATCACGCGACCGGGAGCAGCGTAGCATCGAGACTCGAAATCATGACGCGCCGACGCGCCCTGGGCATCGTTCGTCAATGTCTGATATCTGCAGGACTCTTGGGATGCACCACGGTGGTGGTGAATGCTCAGGGTTCTATTCGTGTGGTCCAGCCACAGGAGTACAAGAAGGAAGCAAGGGCGACTCCACCGGACGGCGCGTCGTGGTTTCTCACCGCCATCAATGATCTCGCCGTGGACAGCGCAGGTCGGATCTATGTTCTGGAGCGGTCCGACCAGACCATTCGTGTCTTCAGTCCTTCTGGCAAGCACCTGAAGGCGCTCGGTCGTCGCGGAGATGGTCCAGGCGAGTTTCGCAATGCTCGGGCGCTTGTCGTTCGCTCGGGTTCATTGTGGGTGCTGGATTACGGCAACTCGCGCGTAACGGCATTTGGTCTTGCGGGTACCACCGTTCGCACGTTCTCACTGAATCCGGCGGTTCGTGGCGTTGCGTCCGTTGCCGGCGTTACAGCTCGTGGCTTTCTGGTCTACGTCAACAATCAGGGAGCAGCGGAGGCCACTTCTCAGGCGCTTGGTGGTCAAGCTCCAGCCTTGTTCGTCAGCACTGATTCGCGTGGACAGGTACTCGACACGGTTGCCACGTCCTGGGAAAGGAGACAAACGCTTCGCTTCAGCGTCATTCCAGCTGACATCAAGACAACACGCAGTGCCGGGCAGGTGAATCGCGCGCAGCCGTTTGTCCAACAAGCCCACTGGGTAATGAGCGGAGATGGAGTAGCTCTTGTCACCCTTGGTCCAGTCTCGTTCAGAGGGCTCGGTTCCGAGGAGCTCCGGCTCAGCTATCTGTCGCTGACCGGTGACACACTCAAGTCCAAACGTGTCGATCTCCCGCGCTTTCCGCTAACTGATCGTGATGTCAACAAGCTCGTCGATTCACTGGCAATGCCGTTTCTCATCAAGGGGAATATTCGCGTGCAGGGTGACCGACGCATGATTCGAGACTCTCTGGTGCGTACCAGCTATTGGCCATCAACTTCCAGCATGCTGATGGGCGAAGACGGCTCGCTGTGGCTCAAGTCGCCGCGGCCGAGCGGCGAGGGCGGTGACACCTATTGGGTGCTCAGCAAAGAGGGCGAGACCGAGGCCCGTGTGACATTGCCCAAGGGATTCCGCCTGGTTCGCGCGTCTCGCGCTGAAGCATGGGGCTGGAGTACAGATGAGGACGGTTCTCCAGTAGTCGAGCGCTATCGCTTGTCGAAGCCAATTGAAGCCGCCGCATCACGAAGGTAGTGAGTCTGTGACTCAGCAGTCGCTCAATAGCACTTCCGCAGCGGCTGCGCGATGGTGTAGACGAGCGAGTCCGCCTTTTGAGCCGCGAAGGCTTCCTCGTGGGCTGTACGCCACCGTGCTGCTGCTGGCCGATGCTTACGAGAATGCCGACTGGCCGCTGGTGGACACGCTATCGGGCAACATGGAGCTTCCGTCGCTGTATGCCGAGGCGGTGCACTGGGCCAATACGCGACTGGCGGCGGTGACGGCGCGGTAGGAAATCTCGAGGAGAATGAAGTGAAAGGGCCGGATGCGTCCTGTAAGGGCCGACTAAGGACTTGCGCGGATAGGCTGGGAAGAGCTAGCCTGGCCCTACTGGCCTTGTGACCAGCTTCACTTGGCAATTGTGGACCTATTCAACGAGGTAAAGTAGATGGCCACCCGAGTTTGGCTACTGATTGCACTACTGGTGAGTGGGTCTGCCGCGTGCTTCGATAACGCGGAGATCACCCGACCGCCCCTCAGCAATCCAGGCGAATTGACTTCAGCTCACACCACAGTCACATGTGACAGCGGGTGGGTAGAAAACGGAAGTGGTGGATCAATTTGCAACGGTACCGTTGAGATGTGCTCTGACGGGTGGTACAACTTCCACGGAACGTGTGAAGGATATGATCCTGGAGTTGATCCATGCTTTCCGTATGAGTGCGGTGGAGGCGGGACGGGAGGTGGTGGGGGTGGCGCGCCCGCATGCAACGATGAACGAGATACGATGATCGGTGAATACAACAGCATGGCGCCTGGGCTCCCAACGCCTTCCTGCGGATCGTTTACTCGCACATCGTCAAATCCCTACTATGGATACTCGCAACTGACGGTTAACAGTCCACACAGTTGGGCAATCATTAGGAGCCCGTTGCAGATAGGTTCTAACGCGACCTACGGACTGGCTCGGTGGATTGTCGAGATCGATGGAGTTCCCCGCACCCTCAACAGCGTATATCGATGCCCGCACAAGAACGCGCAGGTTGGTGGTGCTCCGAGCAGCCGGCACATGGCTGGTGATGCCGTAGACCTTGACGTTTCGAGCAACGGGTACGACGAGTGGAAGGTGTATGCTGACGCAGCGTGGCGAGCAGGGGCATCCTATGTTGAACCTACCAACCTACCTTGCGGAACCAACTGTACCCATGCCGACTGGAGAAATCGATGATGCTTACCCTATCCAGCCGTGCTGCGTACGCAGTTCTGGTATCACTTCTTCTGGCTGCAACTGCACAGTCGCAGAACACAAGTGCCAAGCTGGACGGTAGATCGACCCGTTCCCTTTCCGTGAGTCTGTTGGTTGACCAGTTCAGCAGCAGCAAGCAGAGCACGCGAATCCATGCATTCTACACCTTGCTTGGAGCCGGCGCCTTTAGTGGTCCGGGTGCGCCGGAAGCCGCATGGAGAGCGGCGATGGCGCGTGCGCCTGAAGAAGAGCGGCGAGCGCGCGAGGCGGTTGTATCCCTTCTGAGTCGGGAACAGCGCTTTGTACGTGACACAAAAGTCCGCATCCAGTCGGAAATCTTCAGCAACTACTTCGGGGATCTGATCTGGATGGTGGCGGAGCTGCGGGAGCCGATCGCCGTGGATGTTTTGCTTGATGCACTTCCAACTGGCCATAACGCGGCTGTTGGGCTCGCACGGCTGGGCGAGCCCGCGCTCAATCGACTGCTCACCCTGAGTCGCTCCAATTCGGCGCCAGACAGAGAAAGGTCAGCTCAGGGACTGGCAGTGATGGCTTCAGAGGACGGTCGCAAGTGGATCCCCGCACTGCGACAGGTAGACGTTCGTGCGACCCTGCTTCGTTTGGGGACAGACGCAAACCCTTCGACGAGGCTCTTTGCCGCAACTGGCCTGGAGACTTATCGTGATGGGGAAGTGCGCGCTCTGTTCGCGCAGCTTGCCGCAGATTCCACCGATTGCACATCTGTTCAAGGGCGCCGCGTCTGTCCAGTACAGCGTCTTGCTCGGATTTGGCTGGAAAAGAATCGGTGATCTGCTGACCCATGTATAGATTGGCAGCTCGCTTTGCAGTGACGTTCAGTTGCTGTGGGGCGGGCTGTCCTCCCCTCAGTATCCCCTGTGCAGCGGCTGCGCGATGTTGGCGATGAGCGAGTCGGCCTTCTCCGCCGCGTCGCTACAGTGGGCCAATACGCGATTGGCGGCGGTGACGGCGCGATAGGGGCCGGCTTGAGTGGTACACACGGTCGCGGGCACGGCACTCTCAGCCCGGTGAAGGGTATCAGCGACTCTGCGTCAACCGCGACAAAGCCGGATCGTCAACCAACGACACCATGAATTGCTCCGATCGACTTCTATATGCGGCTGCGATGCTCGCCTCAGTGTCGGCTGCCGAGGCTCAACCAGGCGGCGGGCTGGCTCTTGGCGTTGGCATGCATCGAACGCGGGGCGGAACGTTTGAGGATCCGAACGGCATTTTGTTGGACGTTCTCGCCACCCGCGGTATCGTTCGCAAGCAGAATGTGTCGCTGACGCTTGGCGCAGGCGGAACACAGGTATTTGGCGATACCGCACCAGAATGTCTCATCACCGCCAGTGGGGGCTGCGCCCCAGACGGCGATACCCGCGGCCTCAACGCGCTACTTGGCGTGGCGGCCTTCGCAGGGCCAACAGAACTCAACATCGCCGTAGGCCCCGCCTGGTACTGGAACGACGGCGCGGCGCAGCGCGGCTCTCAATTCCGGTTTGACGTCCTGGACAAGGATGAGAAGATCGCGCTCGGCGCCATGGCGCGCGTGACGCTCATTCCCAGGAGTCAGGGTGTCCGCCGCGATATGTACGCCTTCGGGCTGTACCTGCGGTTCAGGTAGCCCGCTTCAGTACCCTTTCCGCAGCGGCTGGGCGATGTTGGCGATGAGCGAATCAGCCTTCTGCGCCGCGAGGGATTCCGCGTTGGGCGCCGTTTCCGGCGTGGCAGTGAAGGGCAGCAGAATGGAGATGCGGCGGTTGGCCGGGGCCATGGGGTCATTGAGCACACGCGGCTTGGTGTCGGCGTAGCCACGCACTTCCACCACACGATTGGCGGCCACACCGGTGCTTTGCAGCACGCGCCGCGCCGCATTGGCACGGTCGGTGGACAGCTCCCAGTTGCCGTACGCACCGTCGCTGCCATACCGAGCCCCGTCGGTGTGGCCTTCCAGCACGATCTTGTTCTCCATCTCGCGCAGCTCGGCGCCCACCAGCTGCAGGGTGAGCATGGTGGCGGCGTTCATCTTGGCCGAACCAATGGGAAAGTACACGTCGCCCTTGCCCGACTCGATGAGCTCGATGCGCAGCCCCTCGTTGGTGACCTGCACATCCACCACCGCATTGAGCTTCTTCAGCGAATCGTTCTCGGCCAGCTTGTCGAGAATGCTGCGGCGCAGCGTCTCGAAGGTGCGCTGCTCGGTGGTGCGCACGATCATGCGCATGGGTGTCTTCTGGATGGCTGACGGCGAGCTGCCGCTGGACAGCGGGCTCGAACCGGCGCCAAAGCCCTTCTTGTAGCCCACGGGATTGGCGAAGTAGCCCTCGATGGCCTGCTTGGTCTTGTCGTCCATGCCGAGGATCCACATCACCATGAAGAAGGCCATCATGGCCGTCACGAAGTCGGCGTAGGCCACCTTCCAGGAGCCACCATGATGGCCCCCGCCGCCCACGATCTTCTTCTTGACGATGACGACCTTCTTGCCGCCGCGAGCCGCCATGACTTAGGCCGCCTTCTTGCGCGTGAGTTCCTCGAGCTCACTGAAGCTCGGACGCTCGTGCGGCTCGATGTTGCGGCGCGAGAACTCCACGGCCGTCATGGGCGCATCACCACGCGCAAACGACAGCAGCGCGGTGCGGATGCAGAGCATGTAGTCGTGTTCGGCGTGCAGACGGGTCTCCATGGCCTTGGCCAGGGGACCGAACACGCCATAGGCGAGCAAAATGCCGAGGAAGGTACCGACGAGGGCGGCAGCCACCTTTTCGCCGATTTCGGAGGCTGCGCCACCGATCGAGCCCATGGTGATGATCACGCCGAGCACGGCGGCCACGATGCCGAAACCGGGCATGGCGTCACCCACCGTGGTGATGGCGTGCGGCGCCAGCATGGCCTCGTGGTGGTGCTTCTCGAGATCGACATCGAGGATGTCGGCCAGATTGTGGTCTTCCACCGTGCCGGTGAGCAGCACCTTGAGCGTGTCGCAGAGCAGCGAGACGGCGTGGTGGTTGGCCATGAACGACGGGTACTTCTGGAAGATGTCGCTGGACTCGGGATTCTCGATGTGCGCCTCGAGGCCCACGAGGCCGTCCTTGCGGGCCTTCTGGAAGACCTCGTAGAGTACCTGCAGCAGCTCGGCGTAGGCCTTGGCTCCGTAGGGGTTGGGCTTGAGCAGGCCGAGCATCTGACTGACACAGGCCTTCAGCACCGCCGGGGGGTTGCCGATGATGAGCGTGCCCAGGGCCGCGCCGCCGAGGATGATGAACTCGTTCGGCTGGATGAGCACGGCGATCTTGCCATGGTGCATGACATAGCCACCGATGACAGATCCAAAGACGACGACGAGGCCGATGATGACAAACACGCGAGAGGATCCCGGGTGCGGGTGAACGAATCAGTGAGTGCCGATGCGGCGCGTGGCGCGCAGGGCGGCTTCGCGAGGCAAAGCCGCACCACGGCGGCCGGCGTACGTCGCTGGCTCTCCGTGCATGACGAGTTGCTGGGTGGCGTGGCACATACCCTCAGCAACCGGCTGGGCACCCTCGAGGCGCTCATCGGACTGCTTGATGCAGGTATCATGCCGGACCAACGGCTGGTGGGCGGTCTGCGTGACGATGCCGTGCAACTCGACGGCCTGCTGCAGACCCTTCGGCAGCTGCCCCAACGGGACGAAGCCGGCGTGGAGCCCATGCTGCTCGGTGACGCTGTCGATCTGGCCCGGCATCTGGTGCGGGAGCACCCGCGTTTCCGGCCCGGCGACCTGCATGGCGAACTGCGTGTCGAGGCCCGCGGTGATGTGCTGCCCGTGCGTGCTGACCCGCAGGCGGTCGCTCATGCCGCCGTTGTTGCCGTCCTGGCGGCAGGACGTGCCGGGGGACCGGTCGTGGTGACGCTCGAGACGGTCGGCGACACGGTGCAACTGCGTGTCGACATCGGGGCAATTCCGGAGCACACGCAGGACGGCCTCGAGCGGGCTGAGCCCGATGTCGAGACCGAGGCCGAGACCGGAATCGAAGCCGATGTCGCGGCGATCGCGTGGCTGCTGGAGTCCAGCAACGGGCAAGTCTTGCGCGAGGGCAGGATGTTGGGCTTCGCGCTCCCAACCCTGGCGGCCAGTCGACGCGCCCGCTGAGGGCTCCGGCATCATCAGGCGCTCGGCTTGACGGGTGCGCCGAGGCCGAGCGACGCCATGAACTCGGGGCTCACCGGCGCCGTGGCGGCCCGCTGGTTCTCCTTGGCCACCTGATCGGCGATCTCGCCACGCAGGATCTTGACCGACCCCGGCGCTTCGATGCCGATGCGCACGCCGCCGCGGTCGCAGGAGACCACGACAATGCGAATGCCGCCGTCGATGAGAATGGATTCGCCTTCGCGGCGTCCGAGAATGAGCATCGCGATCAGACCAGGTTGAGCAGCGTGTCGAGCATTTCTTCGGCGGCCTTGATGAGCTTCGTGGCCGCCTGATAGGACTGCTGCACGCGCAGCATATTGACCAGTTCTTCGTCGGTACTGACGCCGCTGACCGATTGGCGACGACGCTCCGCCTGTTCCACGAGCGTGGCGGTCACGCCCGCCTGGTCGGTGGCCGACTGCGTCTGGATGCCGACGCGTGTGACCAGGCCGCGGAAGAAAGTCGAGAAGGAACCCGTTTCGGTGGCACCGTTCGGGCCCGTGTAGGTGACGGTGTTGGGGCTGATGCGCAGCGACGCGAGCCCCTGCGCGACCGTGTTGTCCGACGGGCCACTGATGGAGCCGCTGGCCGAGATGTTGCGCGGGTCGGCCAGGATATCGGCGTGCAGGCGCAGGTTGGACGCGCGCACTGGTACCGCAACCGTGGCCGGTTGAAAGAAGTTGCCGGCGGCGGTGCCCGGCACGGTGCCTGTCGGAAACAGGTAGCCCGTGCTGTGCACGTTATTCACGGCCGTCACCAACTGATCGGCCATGGCATCGAGCCGTGTGCGCGAGGCCGGGATTTCGGTGTTGAGGAAATCGACCATCGCGCCCAGTTCACCGCTCAAGGGCGCGAGTCGGTCGGGATTCGAGCCCAACCGGATGCGCACCGGCACGTCCGTGACCGGGAAGGTCGGCGTCGGGGTGATGGTCTCGTAGTTCACCGACAGCGGCGTGGCCGAGTCGCCTTCGACCAGCACCGAGTTGCCGATCTGCACGGTGACGCTACCGTTGGCCTGGTTGATGACCCGCGTCCCCGCCACGCGCGAGAGTTCGTCGAGCTTGAGGTCGCGCATGTCGCGGAGATCGTTGGCCATATTGCCATTCGATTCCGACGACACGATGCGCACGTTGAGCTCGGCCACCTGCTGGGCCAGCGAGTTGATATTGCCGACCGCGTTGCTGAGTCGCTCGAGATTCGACGTGCGCAGCGTGGTGAGCTGCGTATCGAAGTCGTTGAACATCTGCGAAAGCTGTCGGCCGCGCTGCTGCACGACGGCGCGTGCGGCAAGACTGCCGGGCTGCGCCGACAGGTCGCTCCAGCTGTTCCAGAACTGATCGAGCGCGTTGGCCATGCCCGCATCATTGGGCTCGCCGAACACGGCCTCGAGCTGCGAGAGCAGATCGCGACGCATGCCGGCATCGCCGTCGAGTCCTGTCGCCGAGCGGAAGGCGTCGTCGAGCAGGATGTCGCGCTTGCGGATGATGTTGGTGACACTCACGCCGGTGCCGACGGCCCCGTACGTGAAGTTGACCGGGGTGTTGGCAGCGAGCTGTGCTTCCTGGCGCGAGTAGCCCGGCGTCTCCGCGTTGGCGATGTTCTGCGAGATCGTCTGGAGCGCGGTCTGATGCACGAGCAGGGCCGAGCGGGCGACGCTGAACACTCCGGCGTTCATGTCACACCGCCCGGTTGAAGAGCACGCCGCGCGGCGCGCCCGGCGTGGTCGGGGCAAGCCCCTCGGCGCCATAGGTGGAGGGCGCCACGGGTGCGCCAACGAGCGTGCGCACGTGCTGATCCGTGTTGGACAGCGCTTCGCGCAGCAGCTTGCGGTTCATGCCCACTTCGCGTGTGAGCACGTCGGCGGCCTGCTGGAGGCGCACACGGGCGTCGCGGAAGCGGTCGTCCACCTGCGCACCGAGGAGTTCTTCGAGCTCGCGCAGTGTGCAGTCTTCACTGCCACCCAGCAGCACGTTGAGCTGGCGGCGGCGCTGACGCGCCTGGCCGAGCGTGGCGAGAATGCGATGCGTGGCGAAGGTGCTGTCGTCGACACCCTGGATGTCGTCGCTGGCCACGGCCGCGCGCTGGCGACGCATCTGCGCGATGAGATCATCGAGCAGTCGCCGCTCGCTGACGAGCGCGTCGTGGAGTGTGTCGAGCAACGCCGTGGATGGCACGGCGGGGCGGGACACGGATTCTGGAGCGTAGAGTGTCGTCGGCGACATCAGCGGGATTCGGAAACGGGGGGCGACACGGTGGACGAAGCGGCCGGCAGGCGGCCGCGCAACTGACGGTACAGCGCCTCCGCCATGCCGCCCTCCCACTGCGTGGGAGTTTCGGCAGCTAGGTGCTGATCCATGAGGCTTGTGAACATTTCTTCGCCGGCCCCGCCTGAAACGATTCCTTCCTGCTGCGGAACAGTTTCACGCATGACCTTGAACAGTTGCTGCACAAAGAGCCCTTCGAGCTGCTTCGCGGACTGGCGGAGCTTCTCGTCTTCGCTCTGGGCCGGGCCGGGCTGCGTGCCCGACATCGGCCCGGCAACGGGTCGGTTGGCGATGGGGGAGATCACCGAACGATGACCTCGGCGGTGAGGGCGCCGACTTCGCGCAGTGCGGCGAAGATGGCGGCGATCTCGTTGGCGGGCGTCTGCACAGCGTGCAGGGCCGTGGCCACGCGCTGCACCGGAATGCCGGCGGGCAGTCGCACGCTGCCGGGAATGGCGGCGGTGTCATCATCGGCGAGCTTGCCGATGGACAGCGTGATGGCGCCGTGGCTCACGGTCGCGGCGCCGACAATCATGTCGCCGCCGGCCACCACGGTGCCGTCCTTGCCATCGATGATGAGACGGGCGCGCGATTCCGGTGCAATGCCCAGGTCTCGAATGCGCGCCATGGCCACGGGCTTCTGCACCGAGTCGGCCAGCGTCACGAGCACCGAGCCTTCGTCTTCCACCACCGCGGTCTTTTCGCCCATGGTGGCGTTGATGGCGGTGGCGATCTTGGTGGCGGTGCCCAGGTCGGGCTCCCGCAGGAAGAGGCGCGACGTGGCGGCCATGGTGGGGCGCGGCAGGTCAGCCTCGAGCACGCCGCCCGTAGGAATGCGGCCGTTGGTCTCGTGCGAGGGCATGTAGCGCGTGGCCGTGCCCCCGTCGCTGATCATGAGCGTGCCCTGGGCACTGGCGAGCGGCGGGCCATTGGGGTCGGCCACGAGCGGCGTCATGAACAGCTGGCCGCCGCGCAGCGAACGCGCGTCACCGATGCTGGAGACATGCACTTCGAAGCGGCCGCCCGGTCGCAGATAGGGCGAGACTTCCGCGGTGACGAGCACCGCCGCCACGTTGCGCATGCGGATGAGATCCGCCGGTACTTCAATGTTGAAGCGACGCAGGATGTTGACCACGCTCTGCACCGTGGGGCCGGCGGACTGGCCGCCGATGGCGCGATCGCCGGTGTTGTCGAGACCGATGGCGAGGCCGTAGCCCACGAGGCGCACCGGGAGGGCACCCTCAGGCGAGGTGAGGTCGCGAATCTTGACGTCGTTCTGTGCGAACGAGGTGGTGGGCAGCAGGAGCAGCAGCAGCGCGGCGATGGCGAGTGCGCGCAGCGCGGGCGCGGCGAACCGGTATGCAATCGCGTTCACGGCCAGATGGCTCCGATGATCTTGGTGATGAGGCCCTGCTTGGGCTTGCCCAGCGGGCCGGGTGAGGCGTAGCCCAGCTGCGCGTCAGCGACTCGGCTCGATTCGATGACGTTGGTGACGGACACATCCTGCGCGCGCACCCAGCCGGTGAAGACGATGTCCTGCTTGGCCTTGTCGACGTCGATGACCTTGGTGCCCTTGATCTGCAGCAGACCGTTCTGACCGAGGGCCACGATGCGTACGCTCATTTCGTTCTGAAAACGATTTTCACGGCGCGCCTGACCCCGCTGCTGTTGATCGGCGCTGTTGCGTGTGTCGAGGCCGACGCTCTGCGACTCGCCGGGGGTGCGGACATTGGCGCCGAGACCGCGGGTGCGGTTGTCGGTGGCAATGTTCTCCTTGACGGCGGTGGAAATGGTGTAGTCGTCGATGAGCACCGTGATGATGTCGCCCACCGCGAACTGCCGGCGATCCGAGACCCAGGACGTGCGAGCGGGCGTGGCCGGCGCGTTGCTGCTGCCGTTCGCCGCGCTCTGCTGCGTGCTCTGCTGTGTGCCCGTGGCGGGCTGCGCGGGCAGCCAGCTTGGCGTGGCCAGCACGGCGGCCATGCCCATGAGCCAGAGGGCGGCACCGGCAAGCAGCGGTCGGGATGTGGATGCAGACATCATGTGTGGACTCTCGAGAAAAGACTCAGCGGAGACGAACGAGATTGGGGCCGACGGCCACCCCATCGAGGCGACGTGAGCGATCGATGCGGACGCCGACGGTGCTGCCAAGGGCGGCGGTGTTGGTGGCCACACCCGTGAGCACAAGGCGCAGGGCACCGTCCTGCCAGATGGCGGTGACGGGCTGGCCACCGGTGATGGCGGCCGGCGGCGACACGGCGGGCGCGCGCAGTACTTCGCCCATGGCAATGGGACGGCGTGTCACCCAGCCCGGCTGCGCCGGCGTCGTGTCGGGCGCCGCACTCCATCGCCAGGTGATGACGGTGTCGAGCCGCGCGATGTCTTCGGCGCGCAGGGCTTCCCCGCGGGCAATCGCGCGCGTGGCCACCGTGTAGGTGACGCGGCGCTGATCGCGGGCCAGAGGTGCGCTG
Organism: Gemmatimonas sp. UBA7669; assembly: GCF_002483225.1. Classification (NCBI taxonomy): domain Bacteria; kingdom Pseudomonadati; phylum Gemmatimonadota; class Gemmatimonadia; order Gemmatimonadales; family Gemmatimonadaceae; genus Gemmatimonas; species Gemmatimonas sp. UBA7669. The sequence continues at coordinate 110,079 of NZ_DLHL01000051.1, forward strand.
TCGCGAACGCTGTCGCGTACGATGTCGCCAGCGGCTGCCGTCGGATTCTGCGCGCGCAGCACTGCCGCGCTGCCGAGCAGCAGCGCGAGCAGGATGAACGAACGGGAAGCCAGGAGCAGCACGGGCGACATGATGACGCGACTCAGCGGGTGATGTTGTTGGCGATCTGACCCATCTCGTCGGCCGTCTTGATGGCCTTGGAGTTGATTTCGTAGGCACGCATGGCGGCGATCATCTCCACCATTTCCTGCACGATCTCGACGTTCGAGCCTTCGAGACTGCCCTGCTGCAGGCGGCCCATGCCGTCTTCGTTGGGGAAGCCGATGACCGGCTGACCCGAGGCCGTGGTGGGCGCGAGCAGGTTCTGCCCGAGATTGAGCATGCCCGACGGATTGGCGAAGCGCGCCAGCTCGAGGCGGCCGACTTCCGTCGGCAGCAGATCGGTGCCGCGCTTGACGCTCACCACACCGGAGACGGAGATGGTGAGTTCCGACGAGTCGACAGGAATGCGAATGGGCGGCTGCACCGTCTGGCCGCCGCTCGTCACGAGCACGCCCTGATCGGAAATCTGCAGGCTGCCGTCACGCGTGTAGGCCATCTGTCCGGTGGGCAGCTGGACCTGCAGGAATCCGTCGCCTTCGATGGCGATGTCGAGGTTGCGTCCCGTCTGTTCGATGGGACCCTGCTCGTGCAGGCGCTGGACGCTGGCGAGCCGCGTGCCACGTCCGACCTGAATGGCGGGCAGCGTTTCGGCTTCGGTGCCACCGATGATCTGCGTGCCCTGCACGGTCTGATACAACAAGTCCTCGAAGTGCGCACGGCTCCGCTTGAAGCCGGAGGTGTTCACGTTCGCGAGGTTGTTGGCGATGATTTCGGTGCGCGTGGTCTGCGCCTTCATGCCGGAGGCGGCTGCGCGAAGTGCTGGATCCATGGTCGTGTTTCCTGTTGGCCTTAGACGGGACGAGCGAGGTCGGTCACGGCGATTTCGCGTGCCGCGTCGAGGTTGGTGAGGACCTTCTGCGCGGCGCTGTAGCGGTGCAGCACGCTGATCATGTCGGTCATGGCCGAGAGCGTGTTGACGTTCGACTCCTCAACGAAGCCCTGCTTGACGCTGCGTTCGTTGGCGGGCACGACCTGGCGCGAGGCGTCGGGCACGAAGTGCGTGCCGCCCTCGTGCTGGAGGTCGCTGCCGGGCGCGACGCGCTCGACCTTGAGGCGCTGCAGCGGCTTGCCATTCACACTCACCTGCCCGCTGGCGTCGATTTCGAGCTGGCCGGTGGGGATGGTGATGCCGTTGCCGTCTTCGCCGAGCACGAGGTTGCCCTTGGCGTCGACGAGCTGGCGATCGGGGTTGAGCTGGAAGGTGCCGTTGCGCACGAAGCGCTCACCGCCGGGGGTGCGGACCACGAAGAACCCGTCGCCCTCGATGGCGAGGTCGAGCGGGTTGTGGGTCTGCGTGAAGGATCCCGCCTCGAGATTGACGGCAGTGTCGGTGGCGGCGAGGGCGTTGTCCCTGAGCCGCGCAAACGCCACCTCGGCTTTGAAGCCGCGGGTGGAGGCGTTGGCGAGGTTGTTGGCGAGCACGGCCTGGCGGCGTTCCAGCATCTGGAGCGCGGCGGCGGCGGAACTCATACCGTTGGATTGGACGGGACCTGGCATGTCGGGACCGGAAAAGGGACACGAACTCGCCAGCGTTAAAAGCATTGGTCGTGCCACGGTGGCGCGGCGCGCTCAGAAATTCACAAGGTGTTATATTTCAATGACTTGGGCGTTTAGCCGGCAAATCGTGCCTGCTCCGGCGGTCCGGCGATTGGCGGAAAATGATGCCGGGCGGGGGGGTGGGCGGTCGGAGTTGCCGCGAGCGTCCGTATCTTAGTTCAATCCACCGCCCGTTGGTCCGTTTCCTTTAAGGGCTTGTATGGTCCGGCTTCCCTTGCGTGCTGTGGTCAGCGTCGCCCTTGCCGCCTGCAGTACCGGTGCCGATCCCGCTCTGCGTGACCCATGGACCTGGCGCGACCTGCCGGAGCCCACGCCGGTTTCGCTTAGCACGGCCGGCTCCCTGAAGGTGACACCCCTCGGAACCTTTGGTTCGGATGCCGGGGCTGGAATGCTTGGGGCGATAACGGCTGTGGCTGCGACCGACCACGAGTTGTTCGTATTCGATCGGTCGACGTGTGAAGTGGTGGTGTTCGCGCGATCAACACGCACGGTGACGCGTCGCTTCGGCCAGTGTGGGCGCGGGCCGACCGATATGGAGTTCGCGACTTCCATGACTATTGTGAACGACACGTTAATACTGGCAGATAGGCAAGGTTTATCTCTGAGCTTGTGGAGTACTGCAGGCAACCCCCTGCGTACAAGTCGGTTCTCCCTCTCCGATTCTGCGTCGTCGCGCACGATCTCCGTCTCACCGGTTGGACCTGACAGGCTTGGCATCACTGTTGAAATCCTGCCGAACGGTGGTAGTCGAAACGGGCGGATCTATCGTGCGCAAGGTGCCGCGCACTTTCGCGTGATCGACTACTTCGGTCGACAGGTTGAGCCAGGGCTGTTCGTGGACGGAGACGGCCCCGAAAGGCAGACACAAGGACTATTCCGCTCTCTCCTCACGTGTGCTTCAAAGGATCGACGCGGTGCACCGTATGTCGCGTCCATGAGTATGTGGGTACCACAACTCAGCATCGTCTCGCTCGAAAGCGCGGTCCATGCCATTCGTATGAATGTGCTCCTCACTGATCTGCCGCTCAGGCCCCAGAAGAGCGAACGCACTCCCAATTCGTACAATCAGGGAGGTTTCACGCGGGCGGCCTGCGACCCTGAGAAGGTGGTGGCGAGCGTGACCATGGACAGTACCGGTGCCGAACTGGATCGCACACTCACCTTGGTGGCGGTCGATCTGCTACAGCACAAGCTGTATGCCACGCGCGCCAAGCGACAAGACACCGAGTGGTTTGGCATTGTGAGTGCCATTCACGGTCAAAGCGCGTTCATCGTGCAGCACACGGTTGCGGACTATCCGCGGGTGTACGAAGTCCGACTTGACCTGCGCGACGTAGATCAGACGAGTTCGGCAGCGCGACTATGAACGCAGTTCCCGGTCGCGCAGTGATCTGCATCGTGCTTGCCGCCTGCACATCTGGTGCCGACCCAGCGGTGCGGGACCCCTGGACCTGGCGTGATTTGCCGGAACCCACGCCGGTTTCGCTCAGTACGGCCGGCACGTTGAAGGTGACGCCTCTCGGGACCTTCGGTTCGGATACCGGCTCGGCGATGCTCGGGGTCATCAGTGCGGTGGCTGCGACGGACAAGGAACTGTTCGTGTTTGATCGTTCGACCTGTGAGGTCGTGGTCTTCGCGCGGTCTACGCGCAGCGTGACACGTCGATTCGGACGATGCGGACGCGGCCCGACGGATATGGAGTTCGCAACTTCGATGGCAGTGTCGAACGACACTCTCGTCCTGACAGATCGGGCGGAAGAGTGGATGGCGCTTTGGAGCACCAGCGGACAACCGTTGGGAACCAATCAGCTCAGTCTGGCCGATTCTGCCTGGCTCAACGCGTTCTACATTTCTTCAATCGATTCCGGACGATACGGCATTTCAGTTGATCTTCTGTCAAATCGAGGCACACCGAACGGAAGGCAGTTTCGCGGACAAGGAGCGGCACATTTTCGCATTGTAGATCGGTCAGGTCGACAGATACAGCCCGGTCTGTTCGTGGATGGACAAGGACCTGAGCGCCAGACAGAGGCGCTCCACCGAGGGCTTGCGACCTGCGCGTCCGTTGACCGAAAGGAAAAACCCTACGTCACCTCGATCAACGGGTGGGTTTCGCAGCTGGCCACCGTGTCGCTAGAAAACGAGGAGCGACCTGTACGCTTCAACCATGTCTATCGGGATTCTCCGATTCGGCCGAAACCCAAGGCCAACTCGAACGGCACTTTCGTCAAAGGAGGCATGTCAGCGATCGTTTGCGATCGGGACCGTGTAATTGCGAGCATGCTGATCGACAGTTCATCAACCATTGGTGAACGACAGGTGACTTGGCTGATGGTAGAACTGGAGGATTTCGAGACTTTCACGGCCAAGGGCACCGTCAGGGACACCGAGTGGTTCGGCGCTCCAAGTGCAATTCGTGGCAACAGCGCCTTTGTCGTCCAGAATCACGTTGCTGACTATCCGCGCGTCTTCGAAGTGCGCATCGAGACCGGCGCACACAACGAAATGCGGGTTCGTCCGTGAGGACAGGGGAACGGCGGCTCGTTTGTATTACCGCGCCGCCACCGCCGGGCCACCCAGTTCGAGCAGCATGGCCACTGCATCCACCGGCAGGCCCGTCTTCCATGCGATTTCGGTGGGCTCGGCACCAGCCGCCGCGAGTGCCTGCACCGCACGCGGCGTGCGCGCGGCACGGCCGGTCATCTTCACGGCCGGCAGGTTGCCGGTCACGGGACGCGTAGCCAGCGACGAGCGAGTGCTGCGTGCGCGACGCGCCGTGATGGCACGCGACATCGCGCGCACCCCGAGGCTCAACACCCAGAGCAGCAGGCCCGCCGCCACCGCGGCGCCGGCATACAGCTTGTACATGAGGGGCACGGCCGGCGAAACCGCCGCGGCGCCCACCACCAGACCCACCAGCGTCACCAGCAGGCTGAGAGCCACGAGCTTGAACGTCTCCCGCATGTTCAAGCCACCTGATCGCGCAGCGGCTTGAGCTCCACGCGCAACTTGCTGAGGGCCTTGCTGCGAATCTGCGACACGCGCGACTCGGTGAGCTCGAGCACCTTGGCAATCTCGTGCAGCTTGAGCTCTTCGAAGTAATACAGCGACAGCACCACGCGCTCCTGCTCCTTGAGACGCAGAATGGCGTCCTTGAGGTGCGACACTTCCTGCTCGTGCGTGAGGCTGTCCTCGACGCCCTGCTCGTCATGCGACGTCAGCGTTTCCGCCGGCACGGGCGTGGTGTTCTCGCGCTCGCCGGGCGCGCGGTCGAGCGGAATGTGGTGCGCGCCTTCCACGTCGGCCTGCCAACGCCACAGCGTGCCCATGTCCACCCCCAACTGCTCGGCCAGCTCACGGTCTTCCGGCGCGCGACCATGCAGACGCTGGAAGCTCTCGCGTGCGGCACCAATTTCGCGCGTCTTGCGGCGAATGCTGCGTGGCACGTGATCCTGCTTGCGCAGCTCGTCGAGAATGGCGCCGCGGATGCGCGGAGCGGCAAAGGTACTGAAGGCCAGGCCGCGCGCGGCGTCGAAGCCCTCGAGCGCGGTCATGAGGCCGATCGTGCCGGCACTCACCAGCTCGTCGAAGTCGGCCCGCACGGCCAGGGTGCGCGAGACCTGTCGCGCCACGTGATGCACCAGTCCGAGATGCTCCTCGAGGAGACGGTCACGGGCCATCTGATTGCCGGCCTGATACGATTGCCAGAGCTTCGCATGCATGGCGGATCCTGCAGAGGTCGCGAGAGTCACGATCAGACACCAGAACGGGAGGGGGAGCGAACTGACAGGGCGCGCATCACGACATCGTGAGCAGCAAGCGCCGCTGGGGAACCAGCCGCCGCGTCGGGGAAAGGCATGCCCCGGCGAAGTGCGGCGTCGAGCGTAGGATCGGCCGGAATGGCTCCGGCCAGGCGCAGCGAAAGTCCAAGGAACTGACGGGCACCGGCATCGATGGCGTCGAAGCAGCGGGCTGCCTCGCTCCCCTCATGCCGATTGACGAGCACGTCCACCGGAAGGGCACGGTGCCGGGTGTGCACCGCCTTGCAGAGGGCATAGGTGGCGGCCAGGGCCACCGGGTCACTGCCGGCCGAGACGGCCACGAGGCGTTCGTTGGCGTGCGGTGCGATGGCGGCGAGCACCGGATCGAGGCGCGCGCCACAGTCCACCACCACCAGATCGGCCTGTTCGGTCAGCGGTGACAGACGACGCATGCAGGCGCGGCGCTCCGCAGCCGTGATGGCCACAGCCGTCGCACCGTCGGCGTCTGCGCCCTGGCGCGGCGCACCGCCGGCCACCAGCGTGAGAGTACTGCTGACGGGAGTGGCCACCTGCGATGGCGTCACGCGGCCGCCACGCAGATCGGTCCAACTGGCCTGTGGTGTCACACCGAGAGTCATGGCCAGCGGTCCCACAAAATCGTCGGCGTCCACGAGCAGCACACGCACGCCGTCGCCGGCAGCGGCCACCGCCAGCAGCGCCGAGAGCAGCGTGGTGCCCGAGCCGCCACGGCCACTGGCCACGAGCAGCGTGGGTGTGCCACCGGCCGACGGGTTGGTTGCCGCGATGCCATCGCGGCCCACGGCATCACGCAGCGCGTCAGCCTGCGACGGAGAGGCGGGCACGGTTCCGCGCGGAGGACTCATGAGTGAGGTGACCATCAGGCCGGCGTCCAGTCAGGCTCGGCGTCGGCCGAGAGACCCCAAGCGCGCAGCAAGCGCGGCACACCGGGCTTGAGATCGGCGGGCACGTCCTGTCCATCGGCCACCCAGCGCGTGGGCATTTCGAGCGACAGTGCGAGATCGGTGATGCCGGTTTCGCGTGGCACTTCGTCGAGCTTGGAGAGCACGAGATGTGTGGCGCCGCAGTGCGTGCGCGTGGCGCGATAGGCGCGGCCGATGTCGATGGCGAGGTCGGCGCGCAGCGAGGCCGGCAGCACGAGATGCACTTCGTCTGGCGCGATGGCGTCGAGCAGTGTGCGCCAGCGCTCGGTGAGCTCGGCGCTGGCCGGGCTGCGGCCCGGCGTATCGATGATGACGACATCGCAGTCGGCCGAGAGCCGCTTGATGGCGGCATCCACTTCGCGCGCGTCGTACACGACTTCGAACGGCACGTCGGCGAGTTCGGCATAGGTGGCGAGCTGCTCCATGCCACCCACCCGATAGGTGTCGATGGTAAGCAGACCAGGACGCGCGGCGCCAAACATGCCGCGGCGCACCGCGAGCTTCGCGGCCGTGGTGGTCTTGCCGGCACCCGTGGGGCCGACGAGGGCAATGCAGTAGGGGCGCCCGTCCGCCTTGCGCAGCACACGCGGCAGCGGTGCGGGCTCGAGACGTGCGCGCACGCGTTCCACGGTGGTGCTGGGTGCAGCCATGACTTCCACCATGGGCACGCCGGCATCACGCACGGTGCGCGTGTGCAGAATCATGACGTCGTCGCCGAGGGTGCGACGGGCGCGATCGGCGACGTGCGACAGGTCGGCGCCGCGGAAGCGCTCGAGAGCGGGATAGTTGGTGTACTCAGGCATTCGGCATCTCCCACGTGGCGACGCTGCTCAGGGTGATCTGGGCGGGCAGCTCGGCCAACGAGACCACGGGCAGGCTGGGCAACACCGGTTCGATCAGGCGTCGCACACCCACGCGCAGTGAGGGCGGTGTGATGAGCGGCAGCGGACGACCATCCACCGCATAGGTGGTGGCGAGGTTGTTGAGATCGCGCAGCATGCCGGCGAGAGACTCCGGCGTGAGCACGGGTGCGGCGGGGTTTGCGCTGCGCGGCGAGAAGAGGCCCACGAGCGCACTCTCGAGCCGTGCCCCGATGGTGATGCCCCGCACGGTGCCGGTGTTGTCGGCGAAGAGTCGCGCGATGACGTTGGTGAGCGCCTTGCGCACCACTTCGGTGAGCGCTTCGGGGTCCTTGGTGCTTTCGGCACCATCGCCCAGGGCTTCGAGAATGGTGACGAGATCGCGAATGGGCACGCGCTCGCGCAGCAGACGCTGCAGCACGCGGTGCAGCACACTGAGCGACACCTTGCCCGGGATGATTTCTTCCACGAGGGCGGGGTGCGACTTCTTGAGCGTCTCCACCATCTCCTGCACTTCCTGACGGCCAAGCAGTTCGGCGGCGCTGCCCTTGAGCGTTTCGAGCAGGTGCGTGGCGACAACGGTGGTCGGTTCGACCACGACGTAGCCGAGTGCTTCGGCCTCGCTGCGGCGTGCGGCGGCCACCCAACGTGCGGGCATGCCGAAGGACGGGTCCACGGTTTCCATCCCGTCGATTTCCGCGACCACGCCACCGGTGTTGAGCGCCATGAGGAAGCGCGGCAGCACTTCGGCGCGCGCCACTTCACTGCCACGCAGCTTGATGACGTACTCGTTGGCCGGCAGACGGATATCGTCGCGAATGCGGATGGGCGGCACGAGGATGCCAAGTTCGAGCGCGGCCTGCTTGCGCAGCAGCGAGATGCGCTCGAGCAGATCACCACCCTGGCCCTCGTCGACGAGCGGAATGAGCGCGTAGCCCACTTCGAGCTCGATGGGATCGATCTGCAGGAGGTCCTGCATGGGATCGGGCGCGGCGGGCGCGTCGGCGATCTCGGTGTCGCTGGGCACGGTGAGCAGCGCCAGTTCGGCGCGGCGCTTCTCGGCCTTGGTGGCCACCTGCGCCACGTAGGCGGCCACGGCCGCCATGGCGAGGAAGGGGAAGGTGGGCAGTGCGGGAATGAGACCGAAGGCGGCCAGCACACCGGCCACGATCCACATGGAACGCGGATGTGCGCCGAGCTGCTTGCTGAGCACCGCACCCATCTTGTCGGTGCTCGTGGCTGCGGTGACCATGAGGCCCGCCGCGGTCGAGATGATGAGCGCGGGCACCTGCGACACCAGGCCATCACCGACGGTGAGGATGGTGTAGGTGCTGGCGGCCTTGCCGATGTCCATGCCGCGCTGGATGACACCGATGAAGATGCCACCGACGACATTGATGATGACGACAAGGATGCCGAGGATGGCGTCGCCCTTCACGTACTTGGAGGCACCGTCCATGGCGCCGTAGAAGTCGGCGGTGCGCGCGATCTCGTCGCGGCGCTGACGCGCTTCCTTCTCGTCGATGAGGCCGGCCGAGAGGTCGGCGTCGATGGCCATCTGCTTGCCCGGCATCGCATCGAGGGTGAAGCGCGCCGCGACTTCGGCGATGCGCCCGGCACCCTTGGTGATGACGATGAAGTTGATGCCGATGAGAATCAGGAAGATGACGACGCCGACGGCGTAGTTGCCGCCGATGACGAACTTGCCGAACGCCTCGATGACCTTGCCCGCGTGCGCTTCGGTAAGAATGAGGCGCGTGGACGAGACATTGAGGCCGATACGGAACAGCGTCAGCAGCAGGATGAGGGCCGGGAAGCTGCTGAAGTCGAGCGGGTTGGTGGTGTAGAGCGCCACCAGCAGCACGGCCAGCGAGACACCGATGCTGGCGGCGAGGCAGAGGTCGAGCAGCGGTGCCGGCAGTGGCACCACGATGAGTGCCAGGATGAGCACGACGACCACGGCCACGCCGATTTCGGCAAGGCGGGCCTTGTTGGCACTGCCGGGCATGGGAAGCGCGGCGCTGGTCACAGTTCAGTCCTCAGCCGGTTCATGCCGCCGCCGTTCCGCGCCAGCCGTTGCCGTATCGCTGGCGCTGCCGCAGCACGAAGGCCAGCACTTCGGCCACCGCCAGATACATCTCCACAGGGATCATGGTGCCCACCTTGGCCACCTTGATGAGCGCGCGCGCCACCGGCTTGTTCTCGATGACGGGCACGCCGTGCTTGAACGCGAGTTCCTTGATGCGCTGCGCGATCTTGCGTTCGCCAAGGGCCACCACGTAGGGCGCCGGCGCGACGTCGGGATCGTACTTGATGGCGATGGCGATGTGCGTCGGGTTCACGATCACGACATCCGCCTTCTGGACCGCCGCAAACATCTGACGGCGAATGCGCTCACGCGCCACCTGACGGCGGCGACTCTTCACTTCCGCATTGCCTTCCTGCTGCTTGTGCTCATCCTTGACCTCCTGCTTGGTCATCTTGAGGTCTTCATTGGTCTTCCAGCGCTGGAAGCCGTAGTCGGCCGCGGCCAGCACGAGGAACATGATGCCGGCATTCTTGAGAATGGCCATGCCGTAGCGGCCCACCACATCGAGCAGCGCCGTGGGCGAAGACTCGAGGGCGAGGGCCTGAATGTCAGGCCAGGCGTTTTGCAGCGTGGCGTACACGGCGTAGCCCACGATGCCCATCTTGACCAGCGACTTGACGAGCTCCACCCACGACTGCTTGCCGAGAATCTGGCCGGCGTTCGAGAGGGGATTGAGGCGCGAGAACTTGGGCTCGAGGGTCTTGAGCGTGAACAGTCCACCAGTCTGCGCCGCCTGGATGGCCACGCCAATGACAGCCATGGCGCAGGTCACGCCGAGCATGGCCACGATGGTGCGGAAGCTGATCGTCTGCAGATGCGTGATCATGCCTTCGCCGCGAAGCACCGAGTCGCCGCTGGTGGCCAGCGTCTGCCCCATGGTGCCGACGAGGAACTGCCAGAGCTCTGGACCGGCAAAGCTGAAGACGAGAATGAAGCCGAGGAGAAAGGCCGCCGTGGCAAACTCGGGGCTCTTGGCGATCTGGCCCTTTTCGCGCGCTTCCTCGAGCCGTTTACCAGTCGGTTCTTCGGTCTTTTCGCCGGATTCGTTTTCCGCCATGGTCAGCGCCTCCCCGCCGGCACGGGCGCAGTGGTGGCACCCGGAGCGGGAGCCATCTGCGCGGCACGTGCAAAGGAGTCCATGGTGCGCGCGAACGGCTGCTGCCAATCGCTGAGCGCATGGGCGATGATGCCAACGGAGCCGGCAAACACGAAGAGGCCGAGTCCGATCTGCAAGGGGAAGGCGATGCTCATGACCTGCAGCTTGGGCGCGGCGCGGCCAAGCACGGCAAGCGCAATGTTTGCGAGCAGCACAGCGGCAATGACGGGCGCGGCAAACTGCACGCCGGCCGCGAAGATCTGCGAGGCGGCCTGGACCAGCACGAGAAAGCCCTGGTCGAGGGCCACCGGCGCGCCGAGCGGCAGCGCCACCAAGCTCATGGCGACGGCCTTGAGCATGAGAATGTGTCCGCCGCTGATGAGCAGCAGCGTGAGCGCCATCAACTGCATGAAGGGCCCCATGACGGCGCCCTGAGTGTTGTTGATGGGATCGAAGATCGCGGCGCCGGAAAGACCAATGGTGGTGGTGATGAGCTCACCGGCGAACTCCGCGCCGGCCACCACGAGTGCGGCGGCATAGCCGAGGGCAAAGCCCATGGCGGTTTCGGCGAGGAAGGTGGCCGGCGTGATGCGCAGCGAGGTGGTGTCGGTCGTAGCCAGCGCCGAGGGCAGCAGGATGACGGCAAACACCACAAGCAGTGCAGTGCGCAGCTGCATGGGCACGGTCTTGGCCGACCACGCCGGGGCAATGAGCAGCAGCCCGCCCACACGCAGCGCGGTGAGCACGAAGGCCGTGGCCACGCCGGGGGCGAAGAAATCGGGGAGACCGAAGAGCAGGCTGCCGTCGTTCACTGGGCGGTGTCCGGTCGGCGGCTCAGGCGACCATCGCGGGAATGCCGCGGATGATCTGGGTGGTGAACTTGATGAGGATCTGGAGCAGCCAGGGCATGCCGACGATGAAGGCGCCGCCGACGAGCACGAGCTTGGGGACGAAGGAGAGCGTCTGCTCCTGGATCTGCGTGACTGACTGGATGATGGAGACCAGCAACCCGATACCCAGCGCGATGAGCAGCAGGGGCGCGGCGACCATGAGGGCGGTCAGGATCGCGTCGCGGGTGAGGTCGATGACGAGTTGGTGAGACATCCGGTCGGTCTGAGAGAGGTGTGACGGGTCGACCGGACATAGAGCAGGGACTGTGCCAGCTTTTTCTGGCTTTGGTTTGATTGGCTAAGTTGTTGAAAGGATTAGTTTTGGGTTCTGAGTTCAGGTTTTGAGTTTTGGGTTTCTGGCCTCGTCAGGCGGCACGAATTGCCGGGGGCGAATTGTCGGCGGGATCACCAAATTGGTGGGCGGCAAGAATTGCACATCGCGGTCTGATGGGGGCCTGGAGTCGAACAGAAGCCGAAAATCGAGGATATGCCGCCGGGAGGCTACATGCTGGGGCGATGGATGCGTGCGCTGTGCCTCGGGATCCTGACGCCGATCGTGCAGCTGGCTGCCCAGTCTGACACGTCCGCGGTGCTCGAACTGCGGGTGCTCGACGCCAGCGATCAGGCGGTGGTCGGCGCCGAGATCCGCGTCGAGTCCTCGAGGGGCAGGACCGTCATGCTGAGGACGGACACCCTCGGGTTGGTACGCTTCTCGGGGCTGACGCCCGGGGCCCTGCAGGTGCAGGCACGCCGCCTTGGAATGGACCGGGCTCGCGTGACCCTGCGTGTGGCGTCGGGGCACAACACCTACAGCCTCAGGCTCGAATCGGCGGCCATTCAGCTGGTCGGGGTGCGCGTCGTCGGCGATCAGGTTGTCAGCCCGCGCCTCGACGATTTCGAACGGCGCCGCGCCAGCGGCGCGGCAAGCGCCGTCATCAGCCGCGAAGACATCGAGCGCGTGAATCCACCGCGCCTCTCGCGCATGCTGCGTGGACTGGGCGGGCTGCAGCTCGCGGACTCCTCGGGATCGATTGTCGCGGTGTCGAGTCGCGGAGCCAAGCCGTCGCGCGCTGCCGATCGCGTCGGATTCGGGCTGGTTCAGTGTGTCATGCGTGTGGTCATCGACGGCATCCTGATGCCGCCGCTGTCGAATATCGACGCCCTCGTTCCGGCTGATGTGCACGGCGTGGAAGTGTTCAACGGCCCGGCGCGTTTGCCGCCCGAGCTTGCGGGGCTGCGCACCGACAACTGGTGCGGCGTCATCGCCATCTGGACGCGCGCGCATTGAACGCGCATTGAACGCGCATTGAGCGCGCATTGAGCGCGCCCGGCTGCATTACTACGGCGAGGTCTCGCCCAATGGCAGGTGCAGCTGTGCGGCGGCAGCCCAGCGCCGCCGCACCTGCAGTTTTTCGAGGATGTTGTGCACGTGATGCTTTACCGTAGCCACGCTGATGTGCAGCGCGGCGCCGATTTCCTTGTTGCTCATGCCGCGGTCAACGAGCGCCAGCACCTGACGCTCACGCGCCGTCAGCCGCGTTGGCGTTGGCGTCGGTGTACTGTCTGATGCCGACGCCCTGACGGTGGATGACAATCCGGTGTGGGCGGCAACGCGCGCCGCGCGACGAAGCAGCGCCGCCGCAACGCGGGGCGAGCAGATCAGCTCGTCACGAATGACGCTGTCGATCGCGAGTCGCAGATCGGCAGGGCCGCTCTCACGCACGAGAAACCCGGCGGCTCCGGCCTCGACACATGCCAGCACGTCGGCCTCGTTGTCGTCCACGCCAAAGGCGATGATGCGGGCGCGCGGAAACAGCGCCGACACCTGACGCATGCGCTCGAGCATCTGCGGGCTGCCGATATCAGCAAGCACGACATCGGGCGCCGTGTCGGCCCAGTCGTCAGGCAGGGTCAGCGGGGAGGCGAAACGCACGGCGCTGAATCCCTCGCCGTCGAGCGCTCTGGCGATGGCATCGCGCAGCAGACGCACGGCGCTCAGCACCAGAATGCGTGGCGGTGCGCTCCGCTCCAGTTCGGCATCTCGCGAGAAGACCATAGGCAGATCCATGTGGCGTGCGCGGCATTGGACGCCAGGAACGTCGCAGGCATTGGCTCATGCAGCGGGCGCAGGCGCGCGTCCCAATATGGGCGCGACCGACATCGACGCCAGCAAAGAATGCGTCACACATCACAGCCGCGATGCAGATCCGGTGCACAACGATCCACACCTTCAGGATCAGTTCGCGCCTCAATCCAAATTGGTGCTTTCGGATCATGGTGACAGCGCAATGGGTGACGAATGTTGTCGGCCCACTCAATTCAAATCGGAGGCAGGATGGCCACTACCACTCGAACTTCGCGTACACATGAGGCTGTGAACTCCAATACCGTCGCGGAAGACGACGGCGGATCCGCTTTTGTCAGTACCGCAACCGCGACCGCACCCTCGATGAGTACGCCCACCAATCGTCTGTCCACGACCTTCGCGCAGATGACCGGTGAAACGGCTGAGGAGATCACCGGCAGCTACACACCACCGTCTGTCGAGTCTGGCGCGAAGACGGTCGATGATTCGGCCGCGCATCGACCCGTGTCGGGAACCGGCAACGCCACGGAATTCGATCCGGCGCCCACCTCAACCGAATCGATGGGTGAGGAGTCGGGACTGGAATCGGTGGAGGGCGTCGATGCGCGCGCGCTCACGGAGTCGCGCGTCATGGACGAGAGCGCAATCCCCGACGCGTTCACCGCGGATGCCGCACTCGATGACAAGGAATTCCTTCCCATTCTGACCAAGCTCGCGCCGGTGTTGTTGTCCACGGTGCTGCCGGTCATCAAGAAGCGCGTGCTCAATCGCCGCACATTGGGGCGCGTGGCCTCCGTGGTTGGCACGGCCACGAAGTTGCTGGGCGGCAAGGCGCAGGAAAGCGAAGCGGTGGAGTCCGATGAGGATCTCGAAGCTGAAATGGAGGCCGCGGCGGAACAGCTCGAGGTCATCATCGGCACCGACGATCGCACCCGCATTCGCAACACCACCGACATTCCGTGGCGGCGGATCTGTCATCTCACCATTCGCGCGCGCAATGGCTCGCAGTATGTTGGCACCGGTTTCATGATCGGCAAGCGCACGGTCATCACGGCCGGGCACTGCGTATACATCCACTCGGCAGGTGGCTGGCCCTCGTACATCGACGTGGCGCCTGGACGCAATGGCGGACTCCGCCCCTACGGCTCAGTGCGCGCGGTAACCTTCCGCTCGGTCACCGGTTGGGTGAGCAATTCGAGTCGTGACTACGACTATGGCGCGATCATTCTTCCCGCGAATACGCCCGCACCAATCCAGGCGCTTGGTGGATTCGGGTTCGGGCACTGGAACGATGCGTCGCTGCTCAATCGCATGGTGAACCTGTCAGGGTATCCGGGCGATGGTGGCAAGCTCGGGCCCGAACGGGAGACGGGCAGCCAATGGTGGATGGCCCGCGCCATCAAGTCGGTATCGGCGCGCAGCTTCGCGTATGACATCGATACGGTTGGTGGTCAGAGCGGCTCGCCCGTGTGGACGGTCATCAACGGTCAGCGCATTGCGCTGGGTATTCACACCAACGGTTACGTTGGTGGCAACTCGGCCACGCGCATCACGCAGCCGGTGTTCGAGAATCTCAAGGCCTGGCGGACGCAGGGCGGATCGTGAGTGATCCGGTATCATCGTCGCTGATGGACGACTCGCAACGAGCCGGCATGGTCATTGGCCGCGTTTTGGCTGATGGCCATGCCGCCGTGGAGGCGACGGTGATGATTGTCGAAGGCGACACGCCTCATCCGGACATTGCCTCCATCACTGATGAAACCGGCGCATTTCAACTCGGTGGTCTTGCGGCGGGTTGGTACAATCTCGAGGCCCGACTCGGGCCGTTCACCGGACGCCGCAGTGTGCAACTCGGCGCCGGTGAATCCGCATGGGTGGAATTTGAGTTGCGTTGAGTGCACGCAACCGCCGTGCTACTTGAAGCTTTGCACCAGGCTGGTGATGGTGAGACTCCACCCGTCCACGAGCACAAAGAGCAGCAGCTTGAAGGGCAATGAAATCATGGCCGGCGGGAGCATGAACATGCCCATGCTCATGAGCACCGAGGCAACGACGGCGTCGATGATGATGAACGGCAGGTAAATGGCGAAGCCGATCTGAAAGGCCGTGCGCAACTCGCTCGCCACAAAGGCCGACATGAGCACATGCAGTGGCACGTCGTCGACCGTGGCGGGGCGTGGCATGCGGCTCATCTCGATGAAGGCCTTGAGGTCCGACTCACGCGTCTGCTTGAGCATGAAGGCTCTGAGCGGCTGCACACCGGTCTTCATCATCTCCACCTGCGTCATCTGCCCATCGAGCCAGGGCGTGACGGCCGTGCGATTCACTTCGGCGAGCGTGGGGCCCATGACAAAGCCTGTGAGCAGCAGCGCCATGCCGGCCAGCAACTGACCCGGCGGCGCCGTCTGTGTACCCATGGCCTGCTTGAGGAAGTGCAGTACGATGAGGATGCGGGTGAAACCCGTCATCATCAGGATCAGTGTGGGGAGCAGCGTGAGCAGCCCCATCATGACCACGATGCCCACCGTGCCATTGAGACGCAGGCCTTCGCCTTCGCCGTTGCCGCCCAGCTGGATGTCCATCTGCGGCATCATGCGCATGACGGCATCATCGGCAGCGATTGGCGCCGGCGTGGCCGCGGCCGCATTGCCATTGGGCGTGGCAGCGGGCGCGGTGACCATGTTGTTGGTGGGCCGCGTGCTGGCCGTGCCTTGATTGGCGACCGTCGCTCCGTTGCCGGTGCGCGGCTGGGTCTGCGCAGCGGTTTGTGCGGCGCCAGGGGCAGTCGCGGCGCGAGCCGGTGTGGCGGTGCGCAAGGGCTGACGCCCGGCGGCGGCCGGGATGGTGGGCGCGGCCGGCGCGACGGGCGGCTGCAATGCCGGCTGGGTCGCAGTCTGGGTCGCGGTCTGGGTCGCGGTCTGGGCGCTGAGGGCTGGTGCGGCGGTGAGCACCATCGCGCCCACGAGCACGGCCAGTTTGGTGGCGCCGCTCAGCGAGACGCCGAGCATGCTGCGGAAGTCGCGGTCGTTTGAACTGCGGGACGGAGCAGTGAGAAACCGAGGGATTTCGGCGTCTACAGAACTGCAAACTGCGATAGCCTTGACCACAGAAGCCGGTGCGACGGAAGCCATTGGGGCAGCAGCCTCGACGCGAACTGCAGTCGGGGTCGGGGTCGGGGTTTGGGTCTGGGTCTGAGTCGGGGTCACCGCCGACGCGGACATCCCCAATTCCCTGCGCAGCGACTGACCCAGCATCGCGCCGAAGTTCGTCGCGAACCCCGCGGGGGCGATGGGCGCAAACGCCGCCGTGGCCTCGGCGCTCGACTCGAGCGGCATGGGCACCAGGCTCGTCGCAATCACGCGCTGCCGATCGGCTTCATCCAACTCGAACAGCGGACGCACACCGCCGTCACCAACACTGAGTGCCATCACCTTCTCGCCCACGCGCACCACCGCGAGCCCCGTCTTGGGACCGAGTGGCACACGCTGCACGACTTCCACCGGCACTCGCGTGCGCGCGCGCAACGGCCCGGCTCCCCAGCGCTTGAGGCCCCAGAGGCACAAGGCCCCGAGCCCCAGCACAAAGGCCAGCGCAGCAACGACTCCGAGTCCGGCGATGAACATGCGAGCGAGATCCGTGGATCAGGTGGTAGGCGGGACGTAGTCGCTGACGAAGGTCGTCATGCGTGTCACGCCGCGTTGGCCGCGCCAGCGGCCGCAGGATTGGCCAGCACACGCGTGATGCGCACACCGAAATGCTCGCCAAGCACCACCACTTCGCCTTCCGCGAAGCGACGATCGCCGACGTAGATGTCGATGGGCTCACCGGCCAGGCGATCGAGCTGAATGACCGAGCCGCGACCGAGGCGGAGAATTTCCTGCACCGTCATGCTCGTGCGGCCGAGCTCGATGGACACGGGCAGTGTGAGATCGAGCAGCATGCCGATGGGCACCTCGGTGCTGCCGAGCATGGTCTGCTCGAAGTCGGTGAGTTGCGGCGCACGGGCGGTCGATGCCGAGAGCGGCGCGGCCGATTCTTCCTTGAGCGACGAGAGCGGCTGACCGGCAGCCTTGGCCGCCTGCGCGCTGGCCACCAGCGCGTCGATTTCAGCGGGATTCATGCGGAAGTCCGGGAGTCGGGGGTCGAAGCGGTGGGCAGGGCATCGACGATGCGCACTGCCAGGTTGCCGTTCACGCGGCCGGCGTGGCCGATGAAGCGTTCCTGCAGACCGGCACGCACGAGAACGCGGGCGTCCTTGGGAATGCCGGTGGGGATGATGCTGCCCTCGGCGATGTTCGCGAGGTCACGCATGGAGAGCTGGAAGTCGGGGAGGCGCGCGGTGAGCGGCACCTTGGTGGCGCGCAGCGCGGCTTCACTGCGCAGGCGCGTCGTTTCGCGCTCCTGCTCGTTGGTGGTGAGCAGCGCGAGACGCTGCTGACCACTCGAGGTGAAGAACTTGTCGAGCACCGAGAAGGGAAGGCAGAGCAGCAGCAGGCTGCTCACGTTGCCCGTGCTGAACTCCACGTTGGCCACCAGCACCGGATCTTCACGGTTGACGACCTGGAGGATTTCCGGCGACGATTCGAAGCCCGTGATGTTGATATCCATGGGCACATGGTCCTGCCAGATTTCCTGCAGAAGCGCGGCAACCTTGTCGGCCACGCTGCGCACGGCCATGCGCTCGATGGGCGTGAGGGCGCGCGTGAGGGCGCTGCCACCGCCTTCGCCACCGAAGAGCCGGTCCACGATGTAGGTGCTGAACTCGGGACCCACGTCGATGACGCCCTTCTGCCCCGTGCCCGCAATGTCGAAGATGAAGGACGAGCAGGGCATGGGCAGCGAGAGCGTGAACTCACCGAAGGAGAACTGCTCCACGCTCTGCAGGCGCACTTCGATCTGTCCGCGCACGCGCGAGATGAGCCAGGCTTCGAGGCCCTTCACCAGACGCTCGTACATGGCTTCCAGCGTGCGCAGGCGCTCCTTGGAGACGCGGTGCGGACGCCGGAAGTCGTAGACCTGCACATCGAGGCCCTGCGTGGCGAACGACGCCGTGTTGCGCGACGTGCCGCCGCCACCGAGCAGGCGGTCGATGTCGGTTTGTGAGAGGGTTTCCGAGCTCATCGCGGTATCGGGAGGAAGGGCCGCTTACTGAACGACGAACTGCGGGAAGTAGAGGCTCTTGACGGCCTTCTTGCCGAAGCGGGCGGTCACGGCCGTGTGCAATTCCTTCTTGAAGGCCTCACGCCGCGAGATGTCGGTGAGTTCGTCCACCGACTTGGTGCCCAGCGAGGTGAGGATGATGTCGCGCAATTCGGCGTCGCGATTCTTGAAGTCTTCGGCGGCCTTGGCCGAGCCGACTTCCATGGCCACGGTGAGCAGCAGGAAGCGGCTACCGCCTGAGCCGGCCGGGTTGAGCACCAGATTCTCGAGCAGGTGCACCGGGGTGGCGGCGCCTTCCGCGGTGGAGTCTTCTGCCGCCGCCTCGTCTTCGGCGCCGGCGGAATCGGCATGCGCGACCACGGGGGTGACTTCCTTGCCGAGCTTCTTGGCCACCATGGGGCCCAGGAAGGCGGCGCCGGTGCCACCACCGACGGCCAGGCCCACGGCCACCATGCCGATGAGCAGGGGCAGCTTGGGCTTGCTGGCGGGGGCGGCTTCTTCAGCGACCTGAGCGTCTTCGTTGGCCATGGGAACGTTCGGAAAAAGGGTGATCCTGACGTTCCCCCATAAAGCAGCCCCCGTGCCAGCGTGGAGCCGGCCCGGGGGCGAGATGTATAAGCTATTGAAATTGAACGCTTTAGCGCAACTTCCGGAGGGCGGTTTGGCGAGGGAACCTCCGGCCGGACACCCGGCAAAACCGGGCAGGTCTGGCGCGGTGCGGCACCTTTTGCCTAGTCGCCCTCAGTCCTTAGCGTTTGATCTGCATCAGCTCCTGCAGGATTTCGTCGGAGGTGGAGACCACCTTGCCGTTGGCCTGGAAGCCGCGCTGGGCCACGATCATGTTCGTGAATTCCTGCGCCAGGTCCACGTTCGACATTTCCAGGGCGCCGCTGGTCATCTGCGACTGGGAGCCTTCGAGGGCGAAGCCGAGCACGGCGCCGCCGGAGTTGGCCGACTCCTGGTACATGTTGTCGCCGATGCGCTGGAGACCGGACGGGTTGTTGAAGTCGGCGAGCACGATGCGGGCCAGCGGCGAGGTGGTGCCGTTGGTGAAGAAGCCCGTGATCAGACCGAAACGGTCGATGGAGAAGTTCTGCAGCGTACCGGCCGTGAAGCCGTTCTGGTCGCGCAGCACGGCGGTGGAGGCCGTGGAGGCGAACTGCGTCAGACCGTTCACGCCGCCGCCGAGCTTGAGGTCGATGCGCACGGCATTGGCACCCGGCACGGCGAAGTTCAGCGTGGCCGAGATGTTGGTGTTGAGGATACCGGCGTTGTCGAACGTGAACGTGCCGCTGTTCTCGCTGGCCGTGGCCGTGTCCGGGCTCATGAAGTAGCCGACCTTGATCTGCGAGTTGATCGGCATGTTGGCCGTGAACGTGATCTCGCCCGATCCCGGATCGAAGGTGAAGTCGGCCGGTGAGTTGTACTCAACGCCCGTGGTGCTGTACACCTTCACGTTGGCGGGCAGGATTTCGTAGCCGGCCGGCGGCGTGGGCAGCGCGATGTTGCTCGGCGGCGAGTTGCCGTCGGTCTGCACGTCGAACTGCTGCGACGACGCGATGGGATCAATGCGCCAGTCCCAGGAGTTCGGGCCGGTCTTCCACATCTGCAGCTTGATGTCGTGCTTGGTGCCCTGCGAGTCGTAGACGGCAATCTGCGATTCCGTCCAGGCCTTCTCGTTGATGGGCAGCGAGCGATCGAGCGGGTCGTTGAAGTCACCCTGGAAGATGGGCGCCGAGGCGTTCAGGTTGCCGGCGAGCGTCGCTTCCGTGGTGGGGTTGGCGGAGACCTTCTGGCCGAAGGGCAGCTTGATGTCCTGGATGCCGTCCTGGATCTGGCCGTTGTCGTACATGCGGCCCTGGACGATGAAGCCGTTGGCCGGCGAGACCAGCTGGCCGAGCGCGTCCACCTGGAAGTTGCCGGCGCGCGTGTAGAACGACTGGTTGCCCTTGCGCACGACGAAGAACGAGTCGCCCTGAATGGCGATGTCCGTGTTGAGACCGGTGGTCTCGAGATTGCCCTGGTTGAAGATCTGGTCGATGGACCCGATCTGCATGCCGAGACCGATCTGGATGGGGTTGATACCACCCTGATCGCCGGGCGGACGGCTGGCGCCCTGCAGGAGCTGGGCGAAGCCTTCCTTGAAGGTCACGCGGCCGGCCTTGAAGGCCACCGTGTTGACGTTGGCGATGTTGTTACCGATCACGTCCATGCGCACCTGGTTGTTGCGCAGGCCGGACACACCGGCGTAGAGGGAACGAAGCATGTTGTGGTCCTCGGGTCAGGCGCGATCAGGCGCGGATCTGGGTGAGTCGGGACATCGGAACCGACACCTTGTCGCCGATGGTCAGGATGGGGTTACCGTCTTGGTAGCGCATGCCGGTAATCCGTCCGGCGGTGTACGTCGTGGTTTCCGACCACGGGCCGCCATCCTTTGCGACCTGGAACTTGTAGGTGTAGGTGCCGGGCTCGAGCTTCGGGTCCCAGACATAGTCGCCCAGCTTGAACGAATGCTGCCCCGCCTTGATGTCACCCACGATGGCCATCCCGACGGTTTCGCCCTTGTCATTGGTCATCACGATGCGGCCCGTGCCGCTGCGTCCTGCGGTGTCAATGAAGATCTCGCCATTGCCATCCTTGTCGACGAAGGCGTTGTTGCCGGGCGTGACGCCCACCTTGCCGACGGTGGCCATGGCCATCTGGCCCTCGATGAGCTGCGCGAGTTCATCGGCCCGCTCGTTCTGCGTTTCCTCGAGCGATTCGATGGCATCGGTCATCGCCGCTTGCGCGGCCTTCGTCTCATCCATGGTCTTGTTCATGGCGATGAGCTGCTCGACGGTGGAGAACTGCGCGAGCTGCGCGGCCATGTCCTTGCCGTCCATGGGGTTGAGCGGGTCCTGATTCTTCAGCTGCGCCACCAGCATCTTGAGGAACTCATCGCGCCCCATGGTGCCGTTGGTGGGCAGCGACGTGCGCGGCGCGGAGGGCTCGGCCGGCTCCTTGGGGGGCTCGGCTCCGGGCACCGGCGACTGCGTCTGCTGCTTGTCGGTCTCCTCGTTGGCCGTGGTGTTGTAGGCCGGCGTGGAGAACATGCTGCGGACAGCGGTGATCATCACTCGTTTCCGAAGAGGGTGAACGCGGGACGCGGCGCTCCCTGCCGCTGCTGCTGCTGCTCCTGTCGATCATCACGGGCACGCGACGACGAATCGCGGCGGGCCTCGTCCTGGTACTCCCGGGCGGGTGTGCGCTCGCGCGCACTGTTGCCCGACTGCTGATCCGGCGTGCTGCTCTGGCCGGTGTGCCCAACCCGCTGTGCCTCACGCTCGCCGGAGACGGCGCGCGAGAGCTCCACGGAGTCGGTGCTGCCGTTGCTGCGGATACGCAGGCGATCGCTCTCGAGGCCGTGACGACCCAGAGCATCCTGCAGGTCGGCGGTGCGCAGCCGCATGCGGTCGGCCGTGCTCGCGTCGGTGGTGATCTGCGTCTGCACCGTGTTGCCGCGCACATCGATGGTGATGCGCTCCTCGATGCCGGGCGCACTCTCCACGTTGAGCGTCATGCGATTGAGTGGCGTGGCCGGGGCATCCGCGCGCATCTGCTGGATGTCGGAGACGCGCTCGGCCTGCGTGGACGCCGGGCTGCCACCCACCTGCGCGGCGCGGTCGGCGCCGGTCACGCCTGTGTGTCCGGGTGTGCCGGAAGGTCCGCCAAAGGCGCCGAAGGCTGCCTGGTCATTGCCGCGGCCTTCGCCAAGTTGTGCGTCCTTGCCCAGCGCCTTGCCGTTGTTGAGCGGCTTGCCCGATTCATCGCGCTCACCGCGGCCAAAGGCATGGCCGTGACCCTGATGACCATTTGAGGAGGCTGCCTGCAGCGTGGCCGTGCCCGAGGCAAACGCCTCCGCGCCCGTCGCCGCTGCGGCGCCCTGATCGGCCACCCGCGCCACGCCAGCGACACCGGCCACGCGGGCCACCGAGGCCACGCCGCGGCCATTGGCCGTGTCCTGCGGAATGCGCGCATCGACCTTCGCACGCGCTTCGGCGGCGCGATCCACCGGCGAGGAGGCCGAAGGCAACTCGAGATGCCCGGGGTCCTTCATGCCCAGCGTGCGCAGCCCTTCCTCACGCGCGATGCGCTGGAGGCGGGCAAAGCCGGCGGCGTTGTCCCACGAACCATCGATCATGACGTCCACGGCTTCGCCGCGCGTGTGCGCGGAGTCGCGGGTCCAGGTCACGACCGGGCCGGAACGCGTGCGACCCTGCGCAAACAACCAGTCCTGTCGCTCCTGCGACCGCGTGGTTTCCACGAGCGTCACGTCGTGTCCGTATTCGTTCTTCATGCGCTCCATGACGCGCTCCACACGCGCGCGCAGCTCGGGGCTCAGGCCCTCGAGCGAGCGGTCGGCGGTGGCCACGTCGAGCGAGGTGACTTCGGCGGCGGTGTCGGCGCGCAGGATGCCATTGCGCAGGGCCGCGGCGCGGCTGCTGGCAGCGGCGGGCAATGCGGCGTTGGTCCGGGCATCCGTCACCGGATCGAGTGCGGCCCCGGCTTCGTTCATGAGGGCGCGCGCGGCGAGGCGCGCGCCTTCTGGCGTGCCGGCCTTGGCAATGAGTGCATCGAGCTGTGCGCGTGTGTTTGCGCCGCGCGTGTCGCCGAGCGCCAGCAGTTGTTCGAGCGAACTGCCGCGGCTCGAGGCCACACGCGAGAGCACTTCGAGGGCCTTGTCGTTGTCCATGCCCTGCAGGCGCGACGCCGCACGGGCCAATCCATCGAGTGAACCCTGCACGCCCTCACGCGCCTCGTTTCCGCGGGCTTCGCGGGCGCGGGCGTAGGCCGGCAGGTCCACGACATCGCTCGTCGGGTCCGCATCGCTCTGCTTCTGCAGCATTCCGTAGCGCATGGCATCGCTGGCTGCGCCCGCACCACCAGAGGCCATGGCGGAGGCTGCGTCTGAGGCGTTGGCGGCCGTGCCGGGTTCAGCGACCTGCATGGCAACGGGCGACGCAATGTCCTGGGAGGGCGTATTGCCGGCCGCTTCTTCGAGCAGACGGTCGACGAGTGACGCACTCTCGTCGGGCAACTGTTGCAGGAACTCGTTCCGCACCTGCTGCCCGGCGCCCGCCAGCAGCGCGAGCAGCGCGGCAAACTCGGGGCTCTTGCTGCGGATGCGGCGGTCGCTGCCTTCCTCGCGATCATCGACGCGGGAGTCGCTGCCCGTGTCGTCCGAAGCGCGTACGTCAGTCGAACGGACGTCGTTGCCTGCCAGGTCACGCACACGCGCGTTGCGCGGTGCCGTCGCGCGCGCCGGCTCGGCGCTGCTGCGATTGGTGGCGGTGAAAATGTTCATGGCGCTCACGGCGTGACCGCTCCTGGCGCCTTGACAGCACCCTTGGTGATGGCGGCGGCGCGAGCTGCCGGAAACGCGGCGAGAATGGCGGCGGCCTGCCGGTCATTCATCATGGCCAGGATGGCGCGCACATCGCTGTCGGTCATCTGATCGAGCACCTTGGCGGCATCCTTGGCATTCATGGCGCCGAAGATCTTGGCCAGACGCTGCTCGGGCAGTGCGGTCTGCAGCGCGGCATCCCGCGCATCTTTCACGATGGTGGCGGCCCGCGTGGTGGACGCGGAGGGGGCGGCAGTGTTGGCAGCTGGTGCGCCAGCCGGTGCGCCAGCCGGCGTGCTTGCTGGCGGCGTTGAAGGCGCGGCAGCAGCGGTCTTTGCGGCCGCCATGCCCTGCGCCACGGTGTTGGGGGCCGGCTTGGCACCGGCGTTCTTGAGGGCCTCGCGGGCTTCAATGAGCGCGCGCAGTGAATCGGCCGGCGTCAGCGGCAGTGCGGCATGCGCGCTGTCGACCGCGGTGGAATCGGCCAGTACGCTATCCGCGTGCGCGGCGTCGTTGTGTGCGGCCTCCGCGTCGGCGGCCTTGGCCAGCGAGTCTGCCGGCAAGGTCTTCAGGCTGTCGGCAATTCGCGCCGAGTCGGCGGCGTACTTTGCCGAGGCCTGCATATAGGCGTAGCCCGACCCGCCGCCAAGGCCGGCCAGCACTCCGATGACAATGGGGATGAGCAACTGCTTCATCGCGCGGTTCCATCACGGTGGTTCGTGCCATCGGCGGAGGTGCCGGGAGGCGCGTCCTTCGTATCGAGCTTGCGAGCGAACTGCATCAGAGCGACTTCGTCCATCCGTACGCGGTCCTTCTGTGCCTCGTCCGATCGCCAGGCCTCGGCGTGCCGTTCCCTGAGGCGATCAAGCACGCGGCGATCACGTGCGGCTTCCTCGAGCAACGATTGGGCCTGGTGCACACCGGCGTCCGCGTGTTTCACCACGTCGTCGGCGACAATCAGTCGTTCATCGAGAGAAGCGAGAACCGTGCCAAGCTGGTGGAGGTGCCCGATACGGGGGGCGGCACGGGTCGTGGAATGCAGCTGGGCGTGTGAATCGGCGCGCAGCGAGGCAATGGCGTCCTTGGCACGCTGCGCTTCGTCCGCGGCGGCCTGGGCGGCCGCCAGTTCCCGCGCTTTGGCCTGCTCATGCTGCTCCCGCAGTTCGAGAATGCGCTGCAGGCGGAACTTGAAGCTCACGGACGTCTCCGCACGGCCGACTCGATCTGTTCGGCGATCTGGGCCAGCGCCTGGTAGGTGTCACCGTAGTGCGTGATCTCGTCCGGCCGCTGCTGCAGGAACTCCAGCACGTGCTGGCGATACACAATGGCCGCGTCCACGTAGGGATCGCTGCCACGCTGGTAGGCGCCCACCATGATGAGATCTTCCTTCTCGCGGTATGCGGCCTCGAGCCGCAGCATGGCACTGCCGGCGCGCTTCTGGACCTCATTGGTGATGAGGTCCTTCACACGACTCTTGGAGTCGAGCACGTCGATGGCGGGGAAGTGGTTCTGTGCCGCCAGGCGACGCGTGAGCACGATGTGCCCGTCGAGGATGGAGCGGGTGGCGTCGGCCACGGGCTCGTTGAAATCGTCGCCGTCCACCAGCACGGTGTAGATGCCCGTGATGCCGCCGCGCTCGCCGTTGCCGGCGCGCTCGAGCAGACGTGGCAGATTGGCAAACACGGACGGCGGATAGCCCTTGGTGGTGGGCGGTTCGCCGGTGGCGAGACCGATTTCACGCCAGGCCATGGCCACACGCGTGACGGAGTCCACCATGAGCAACACCTGCTTGCCCTGATCGCGGAAGTACTCGGCAATGGCCGTGGCCACGAGTGCACCACGGGCGCGCACGAGCGCGGCCTGATCGCCGGTGGCCACAATGACCACCGAGCGGGCCAAGCCTTCCGGACCCAGCGAGTGTTCGAGAAACTCACGCACTTCCCGACCACGTTCGCCGAGCAGCGCAATCACGTTCACGTCGGCCTGCGCGTGACGCGCAATCATGCCGAGCATGGTGGACTTGCCCACGCCGGAACCGGCGAAGATACCGACGCGCTGACCACGACCGATGGTGAGCAGGCCGTCGATGGCGCGCACACCGGTTTCGAGCGGACGATCGATGGTTTCGCGCACCAGCGGATTCGGCGGCTCGGCGCTGAGCGGCACACGCTCCACCGTGTCGACTTTGCCCTTGCCGTCGATGGGATGACCAAGGCCATTGAGCACGCGGCCCAGAAGACCGGGTCCCACATCCACGCCGAAGGTACGGCCAAGCGGCTGCACGCTGGCACCAGCATGCAGGCCGTCGAGTTCGCCGAGCGGCATGAGCAGCACGTGACGCTCGTTGAAGCCCACGACTTCGGCGAGCACGGAGCGATCGCGCGAATGACTGGTAATGCGGCAGAGTGAACCGAGGCCCACATCAATGCCGGTGGCTTCGACGACGAGGCCCACCACGCGGGTGACCTTGCCGTAGCTGCCGAAACGTTCGGTGCGCGCGAGGCGCTCGCTGAGTTCGTCGAGCGCGCTGGGTTCGCCGCGCAGATAGCTGGCAAAGGCGGCAGACATCAGGCCTGGATTCCGCCAAGGCTGCGGTAGGCGCGTTCGAGGGCCGTGTCCACGCGCCCATCGATGATGCGCTCACGGCCTTCGGTGAGACAGCCACCGCGGGCCACGTTGACGTCGGACATCCAGCGCAGGCCACGCTGCGTGCCGAACTCCTGTTCGATCACGCGGCGGCAGGCTGCAAAGTCGTCCGGATTGAGACGAATGGTGATTTCCTGATCGATCGGATACTGCTGCACCGCGTGCGACACGAGGTCGGCCACGAGCGACGGGTCGGCCTCGATCTCGCGTTGCAGCACATGCTGCGCCACAATGACCGCGAGCGCGGCAATGTTCTCTTCGATGTTCGACACCCAGCGCGCTTCGTGCATGGCAATCGACTCGGCCGCCTCGCGCACCGCTTGCAGTGCGGCGCCGATGGTGGGTTCGAGCGACGCACGCGCGGCCTGTTCGCCGTCGGCGCGACCACGCGCGTAGGCCTCGGCCTCGATGCGCGTGCGTTCCGCGGCCATGCGCATGGCGAAGCCGGCTTCGATGGCTTCGAGTGAGACCTGTGGTGCGGGCGCCGGTGCCTCGGGGGCCGGAGCGTCCGGCCCACCGAAGTACACATCGGCCGCAAATTCGTCGAGCGACCAGGGCGAAGCGTTGGCAGCAGCAGAGGGCATGCGCGGCGGCTCAGATGATGACATCGTCGGTGCCGGCGCTCAACACGATCTCGCCGGTCTCCTCGAGGGCGCGGACCTTGGACACGATGTCCGTCTGCGCCGCCTCGACGTCGCGCATCTTGACCGGGCCCAGGAACTCCATCTCTTCCTTGAGGCCGGCCACCGCACGCTGCGACATGGTGGCCATGATCTTCTGCTTGAGCTCGGGGCTGGCCGCCTTGAGTGCCAGCGCGAGCTGCTTGACATCGACTTCGCGCAGCAGGCGCTGCAGGGACTTGTCGTCGAGCGAGGTGAGATCCTCGAAGACGAACATGAGGTTCTTGATCTGATCGCTGAGGTGCGGATCCTTCTCGGCCACCAGGTCGAGCACTTCCTTCTCGAGCGACGAGCTGACGAGGTTGAGCACCGCGGCCACGGCCGCCGGTCCACCCACGCTGGACATGCCCTGCGAGAACGCGAGGTCCGCCTCGTTGCCGATGGCGCGCTCGACGAGCGAGATCATTTCGGGCGACACCTTCTCCATGCGCGCAATGCGGAACATCACCTCACCACCGAGTTCGGGTTCGAACTCGCGGATGATGGCGGCCACGTGCGAGGGGTCGAGGTGCGCCATGATGAGCGCAATGGTCTGCGGATGTTCACCGCGCAGCGTGTTGCCGAGCTGCTGCGGATCGGCGCGGCGCAGACGACCAAAGCGATCGCTGTCGGCCAACTGGCCCTGGATACGCTTGAGGATCTGCTGCGCTTTGGCCGGACCGAAAGCCTTTTCGAGCACGTCCTTGGCGAACTCCACCCCACCGGTGCTGATGGAGTCCACGCCCAGCGTGGTCTCGAGCCAGTCGGCGAGTACCGAGTCCACCGTGGAAGGCGGCACGCGGTCGAGCTGGGCCATTTCCAGGGCCACGATTTCCGCTTCTTCCGGATGCAGGCCCGACGTGAGCTTGGCGGCGTGTTCGGAGCCGATGGCCATGCAGAGAATGGCGACCTTCTGGCGTCCGGTGAGACGCTCAGGGGCCCAGCGATCGGCGTTGGCGTTCTTGGAGAGGGCGATCATGCTCATTACTGACGCAACCAGTTGCGGGTCACCCGCAGCGCCGCATCAGGACGCTGCTCGACGGTGGCGATGGCCTGCTCACGCTCGGGTGTGGTTGGTGGGGGCGGCAGGCGGATGGCGCGGCGCTGCTCCTCGACGTAGGCGTTCTCGTCCATCATGTCGGCCTCGTTGTTCATGCCCGAGGGCAATCCCTGCATGGCGGCCTGCATCTGCGTGCTGGCGGGCAGCTCTGCGTACTGCGGACCGGCGGGCAGGGTGGCCGCGTTGTTGCCGGCGAGCTTCTTGGACTTCTTGGGGCGGAGCGCCAGGACCATGACCAGCGCGACGAGGACGAGGCCAGCGATGGCCGCAATGGCCACAACGGGCTTGGGGTTGGCCTGAATGCGTCCCAGCATGTCCTGCGGCGCCGGCGTGCTGTCCACGCGCGCCACCACCGTCTTGGGCATGTCGAAGGGTGCACTCACCACGGACACCATGTCACCGCGCGCGGAATCGACACCGAGCGCCGTGCGCACCAGCGATTCGATCTGCGCGAGCTCTTCCGGCGTGCGCGGCGTGAACACCGGCTCGGCGGTGGCCGAGGTGTCGGCCGCGTTGCGCGTCATCTTGTCGGCCACGAGCACGGCGACGGTGAGCTTCTGCACGTTGCCGATGGCACCGCTGAAGGTCTCGACGCTCTTGGTGTTTTCGTAGGTGACGGCCGACTGCGTGTAGCCCGCGCCCTGCTGCGGCGTGCTGGGCGCCACTTCCGACTTCTGCTCAACCGCAATGGCCTGGCGGTCGGGATCGACGGCCTGAACGGTGCGCTCGACCTTGTCGAAGTTGATGCTGGCCGAGACCTGCACGCGCGCATTGCCCGAGCCCACGAGGCTCGTGAGCAGATCACGGGCCTTGGCTTCCATGTGCCCTTCAACTTCCTTCTGCACCGTGAGCTGGCGACTGGTGAGACCGGCGACCGAGCCTTCGTCCTGCATGGTGAGGGCGCGGCCGCGCTCGTCCACCACGGTGACGTGTTCCGGGGTGAGTCCGCCAACCGATGACGCGACGAGACTGGCGATGCCCTGCACGGTCTCCGGCGCCGGTGAGTTGCCGTTGCTCATGCGGAGCGTAACCGAGGCCTTGCTGGGGCGCTGGTTCTGCGTGAAGAGCTGTTCGTCCTCGAGGGCGAGGTGCACCTGCACCGTCTTCACGTTCTGCATCTTGCCAATGGTGCGCTCGAGTTCTCCCTCGAGAGCGCGGCGGTAATTGACCTTCTGCGTGAAGTCCGTCATGCCCCAGGAGGGCTTGTCGAACAACTCGAGGCCCGGACGACCACCGCCCGGCAATTCACCGGCGGCGAGATCCACGCGCGCGCGCGCCACGTCCTGGCTCTGCACGAAAATGGTGGTGCCGGAGGCGTCGAGTTCGTGCACGATGCCCGCTTCCTGCAGCTTGTCGGTCATGGCCTTCACACTCTCCACCGGCACATTGGCGAAGAGCGGCACCATGACGGGGCGCGTGGCCCACTGCGACACGTAGTACACACCGGCCGCGATGACGAGGCCAATGGCAATGATGGCCGTCTGCCGCGGGCCGCCGAAGCGGCTGGTGATCGATTCGAGGAGGGGATTCATCGCGGGTGGCTCAGGACTGCATGCTGATCACGGAGCGATACGCCTCGACGACCTTGTTGCGCAGCTCGATGAGCATGTCGAGGGCGATGCCGGCTTCTTCGCTGGCGGCCATGACCTGATGCAGCTCCACGTTTTCGCCATTGGCGAAGCGCTGCGTCAGATCGCCGGCGTTGTCGCGCGTGTCGGAGACTTCGTTGATGACGCGGGTGAGCGTCTTGCCGAAGGAGTTGTCGCTCGTGCCGGTGACCGGCACCTGCACACTCTGGCCGCGATCCTGCCCGAATTCGGGGAGGCTGCGGGTCAGGAGATCGAGACGGGTCTGCATGGTCGGGTCGAGGAAACGCGTGAGCGACGGAGAATCAGGCGCGGACGTCGAGACGGATGCCGCGGGCGGCGGGCGGAGCGGGCGGTTCGGCCGTGGCGGCCTTGTAGCGACCGTAGGTGAGCGGGCCCATGCTCGCCGTCTTGGCGAAGAAGTTCCGCTCTTCGGTGGTGAGCACGCTCCAGAACGCGGGGTCGGTGCCGGCCGGCGCTTCGGCCGACACGGGTGACTGCGTGGCCTGCTGACCGGCGATGGGCGTTTGCGGCTTGAGCGCGTTGGCGTTGGCCTGAGCGTTCGCGCGCGCGAGCCCCTGCTGCGAGGCGAGGGCTGCACGATCCAATCCCTGTCCATTCGCGGCGCCGCTGCGCGCGGCATCGCTGCGCGTGGCGCCGAGGTTGGGAAGCAGCGGAGAGTTGTTGATGCCGTTGATGCTCATGGGATCGTGACGAGTCGAAGCGGGAAGGAGACGTGTGGCGGACCGGGGACCGAAGTGCTGTCGGAGAGGAGGAGGAGGAGGTGACCCCACATCGATCCCCGGACCCGCTGCACGTGTCTACATCAGTGAGAAGTCGATCAGATATCGAGCGCCGCGCGGAGCATCGACTTGGCGGTCTGGAAGACGGCCGCGTTGGCTTCGTAGATGCGCTTGGCATCCATGAGCTTCACGAGCTCCTGCGTGGTATCGATGTCGGGGTAGCGCACATACCCGTTGGCGTCGGCGTCGGGATGACCGGGCTCGTACACGAGACGGCCTTCGCCCTGGTCTTCGGCCACACCGGCCACACGCACGCCGTATTCGCCGCCGAAAGCGCCGGGGCCTGTGCCGCCCGCCGTGGGCAGCACCGGCACTTCAATGGCGCGCGGGGCGTCGCCGGTCATCGCGGCCGCGCCGCTGCCCACCACACGCCCCGAGCCGCCGGGCGCGGTGGCATCCGGCAGACCGAGGTCGAAGGTGGCGTTCTGCGCCGTGGCGGCTTCGAGCACCACTTCGCGGCGCTTGTAGGGCTGACCGTCGGCGCCGCGCGTGACGTCGGCGTTGGCGATGTTCTGGGCAATCGTTTCCATGCGCTGCCGCTGGGCGCTGAGACCGCTGGCGGCAATGCCCATGCTGCGGAACATCGGGCGCATGACGGGCTGGTTGGGCACCGGGAGCAGGCCGGGCGCCTTGATCGGTCCAATCGGCATCAGCTGCCACCTCCGCCGCCCTTGATGGCGGTGCGCAGGCTGGCGTAGGTCTTTTCGAGCAGGCGCGACGTCGCGAGGAAACGCAACTGTTCGTCGGCCAGCGCGACCATCTCGTCTTCCACGTTGACCGGGTTGGCTGCCGTGGTGCCGTTGCCAGTGCGGGCTTCGAGGGCGAAGCCGTCACCGTTCTGAAGCGTCGCCTTGGAGACGCGATCGGCGATGCCCCGCGAACGTTCGACGCTCTGGTCGAGCGCCGACTTCAGCGAGGTCGCGCGGGTGGTGCGATCGATGAGTCCGAAGAGCATCAGCAGGTCCGGGTGAAAGAGCGAGGGAATCCGGACCTCTCAAAAGCAAACCCCAGGCCAAAGAACTGCGGCTTGGAGTTTTGAGTGTTGATGTTTGAGCTAAGTTGTTGTTTTTGTTGGGGTTGGGGTTCTGGTCGGGGTTGGGGTTGGGGGCGTTCCAGGGTTCAGGGGGCACGACAAAAACCGGCCGGCAGGAATTTTCTGCCGGTCGGTTGGTGACCCAAGTTGCCGATTTAGGTTGGGACTGGCGACGCGAGCCGCTCGCGCCGATCCGACGACCTATTCGTCGTCGCTTTCCTTGCCGGGGCCATTGAGCTTGTTGCGCAGGGTGCGCACGCTGATGCCCAGCAGTTCGGCGGCCTTCGTGCGGTTATTATCGGCAGCTGCCAGCGCATGCTGAATAAGCACCCGTTCGGCATCGGCCACATTGAGCGACGCGAGGGCAATGGAGCCCGACGCCGGCGTAGCCGTTCCGCCTGCCGTGCCGTTTGCGGCGGACGCGACGCCCGGAGCGCCGGGCGCGGCGGCGGCCCCACTGACAGCCAGTACCGGCACGGCACCCTGGCCGGGCGTGGCAAAGGCCCGGGGTCGCATGTTGGCCGACCCCAGGGAATGGGCCAGACCGAAGCGGGTGCCTTCGAGGCAGTGCGGCTGGATGATGGGGTCGGGGGTCAGGATGACCGCCCGTTCAATGACATGCTGCAGTTCACGCACATTACCGGGCCAGGGATAGGACTGCAGCGCAGCGAGTGCCTCAGGCGAGAGCCCCTCGATCTTCTTGCCCATTTCCGCAGCCACCCGCATGGCAAAGCGCAGAGCCAGCAGCGGGATATCCTCCGGCCGCTCGCGCAGGGGCGGAATGAGGACCGGGATGGTGGACAACCTATAATAGAGGTCCTGCCGGAAGGTTCCGTGATCCGCCTCCATGGCCAGATCGCGGTTCGTGGTGGCAATGATACGGACATCCACCTTGATGGGTGCCGTTCCACCAACCCGCTCAAACTCCTGTTCCTGCAGGACGCGCAGCAGTTTGGCCTGCAGGTCGAGCCGCATTTCGGAGATTTCGTCGAGCAGCAGCGTACCACGGTTGGCCCGCTCAAAGGCGCCTTCCACCCGCTTGATGGCACCGGTGAACGCGCCCTTTTCGTGACCAAAGAGCGCCGATTCCACGAGGCCTTCAGGCAAGGCCGCGCAGTTGAGCTTGATGAAGGGCTTGTCGCGGCGTTCCGACTGATCGTGAATGGCGCGGGCGAAGAGCTCCTTGCCGGTGCCCGACTCTCCCTGCAGCAGCACCGTGGCGCGGGTGGGCGCGGCCATGGACACGGTCTGCATGATGCGCCGGATGGCGGCCGAATCACCCAGAATCTGGCGCTCGTTGCGGAACTGCATGACCTCCTTGCGGAGGGCCTCGTTCTCGCGGCGCAGGCGGACAAACTCCAGCGCCTGGTCCACCGCCAGTTCAAGCTGCTGCGGGCGGACCGGCTTGGTGATGTAGTCAATCGCGCCGGCTTTGATGGAGGCGACGGCGTGCTCGATGCTGGCGTGTCCCGTCAGCATGATGAGCGGGATGTCGTAGCCTTCCCGGGTCAGGAGCTGAATGAACTCGAGACCGGTGAGCCCCGGCATACGGTAGTCCGAGATGATGAGGTCAACGCCTCCTCGTTCAAGGACTTGCAGGGCCTCGGGCACCGAGCGCGCCCCCACGGCGGTATGTCCGGCCTGCGCCAGCGAATCCTCGAGGATGAGGCCTACCGCTGGTTCGTCGTCGACGTACAGGATCGTGGCCATGCGCGGCGAATGGGGACGTTTTTGCCGAGCAGCCGCCGGGCGGCAGGGGAGGTCCCTGGCTCGGCGCACTGCACGTGAGGGCGGTGCCGGCGTGGTGACGTTGCCGCCGGTTGTGCGTCACTGCGATAGGAGTGCCAGCTTCGCACCCGGCAAAATTAGCCGCTTTACCTGAAAAACGCGAAAGGTGGGCCGAAGAGCTCGCTCAGATGCGTCCATTTATGGTCGAGACCGCTAAAGGGACGCGCTGGCCATCCGATACTCAGCAGGAGCGAGACGGTCTCGCGGGATGCCTCGACGGGGGCATTCGGCGGCCAATCCACCCGGGGTCGTATGCGCGTCACCAACACCATCATCACCCGCACCAGTCAGCTTCGCCTGCAGCAGGGTCTGCAGGGGATCGACCGCGTGCGTGACGACATTGCCACCGGCATTCGCATTCGGCGCATGTCCGACGATGCCACGGCCGGCGGCGAGCTGGTGCGCATTGGCAGTTCCATGCGCGCGCTCAATCAGTTCCGGCGCAATGCGCAGATGGGCTTTGCCCGCGCGACCGCCGAAGAAACCGTGCTCGGGCAGTTCTCCGACACGCTGACCCGCGCCGCCGAGCTGGGAGTCACCGCTGCCAACGGCACCACGGACAACTCCACGCGTCAGGTCATCAAGGCCGAGATCGATCAGCTGCTCGATCTGTCCGCGCGACTCGGCAACACGCGCTTTGGCGACGAGTATCTGTTTGGCGGCACCCGCTCCACCGAGAAGCCCTTCACCGAACCGCCCCCCGCCACCGGCTCCTTCTCGGCGCTGATGTTGGCCGGCAATCCCGTGGATCCAAGCGGCAACACGACGCTTGAAATCGGCGACAACAAGTTTGTCACGCCGAACCACAACGGTACGCAGGTGTTTCTCGACACGGACGCCCTGGCCGCGCTGCGCGAGATGTCCGACGCGATCGGTGCCAACGACGTCCCGCGCATCACCGCGGCCACGCAGCGCCTGCGCAACGCCCACTCGAGCGTGCAGGCGCTCATCGGCACGCAGGGCGCGCGCATCAACGAGATGGAAGATGCGCTGGTGAACATCGAAAACACCGAGTTCGACCTGAAGACCTTCCGCTCCGACCTGCGGGATACGGAAGTGGACAAGGCCATGGTGGAGCTCGTGGGCAAGCAGACTCTGTATCAGGCCGCCATGAGTGCCACGTCGCGCATTCTCGGGCTCAGCCTCGCCAATTACCTGTAAGGACATGGAATCCGCCGTCATGGTCGCTCCGCAGGATCTGGTCGCCATCGCGCACCCCTTCGGCACGATCGAAGTTTCCCGTGACGCCCTCATGACCTTCCCGGTCGGTGGGATGTTCGGCTTCGACAAGCTCACCACATTCGCGCTGGTCCCCGCCGCCCGTCAGGGGCTGTGGTGGCTGATGTCGCCCACCTCGCCGCCGACGACCTTCGTACTGGCCGACCCCTTCGTCTGCTTTCCCGACTATGCCCTCGACCTCGGCGATCTCGAGAAGTCGCAGCTCGAGATCGAGCGACCGGAGGATGTGCTGGCGCTGGTGATGCTCACGATTCCCGAGGGCGGCGCCCCCATCACGGCCAACCTGCGCGCCCCCATCGTGTTCAATGTGACGCGGCGTCTGGCGGCCCAGGTGCTGAGCCGCGACGAGTCGCACGGGCTGGCCACCGCCATCGACCTCACGGTCTATCCGCGCAGCACCAACGGTCTGGACATGACCTGAAGTCGGGTCCCGGATGTAGATTTGCGCCAACGCGCGTCCACCTCCGTCCCGCCGTCATGTCCGACACACTCCCGCCCCGACGCGAAGACTTCCGGGCATCCGATGCCCGTCTGGATGGTGCCAGCCTGCTGATCACCGGCGGCACCGGATCGTTCGGGGTGCAGTTTCTGCGCACGGTGCTCACGCGCTACGCGCCTCGCCGCGTGATCGTGTACAGCCGCGATGAGCTCAAGCAGTACATGATGCAGCAGGCCGAGCCCTTCAAGTCGCGGGCGTCCATCATGCGCTGGTTCATCGGCGATGTGCGCGATGCAGACCGCCTGCGCCGCGCCATGGAGGACGTGGATGTGGTGGTGCACGCCGCAGCGCTCAAGCAGGTGCCGGCCGCCGAGTACAATCCCTTCGAGGCCGTGAAGACGAATGTGCTGGGAGCCCAGCATGTGATCGATGCCTCGCTCGAAGCGCAGGTCTCGCGCGTGGTGGCGCTGAGCACCGACAAGGCGGCCGCCCCCATCAACCTGTATGGCGCCACCAAGCTCGTGTCGGACAAGCTGTTTGTGGCCGCCAACAACTATCGCGGCAAGCGTCCGAGTCGCTTCTCGGTCGTGCGCTACGGCAACGTGATGGGCAGCCGGGGCTCGGTCATTCCGCACTTTCTTGCGCAGCGCGCCAGTGGTGTGCTGCCGGTGACCCACGAAGACATGACCCGCTTCAGCATCTCGCTGCAGGAGGGCGTGGAGCATGTGCTGTACGCCCTCGCGCGCGCCTGGGGTGGTGAGGTCTTCGTGCCCAAGATTCCGAGCTATCGCATTCTGGATGTGGCACGCGCTATTGCGCCCGAGGCGCGGGTGGAGATCGTGGGCATCCGGCCGGGCGAAAAGCTGCACGAGGAGATGATCACGGCAAACGACGCGTTGGGCACCATCGAGTTCGATCGCTACTTCGTGATTCTGCCGTCCACCGAACTCTGGGACGTGGAGCAGTTCCGTCTCACGAGTGACAGCTCACCAGGTCGACGCTGCGAACTGGGCTTCAGCTATGACAGTGGTACCAATCCGCATTTCCTCACGGTGGAGGAGCTGCGGGCGCAAATTCTTGCCAGTGGGGCCCTGCATGGATGACGACAGCATTCCGTATGGGCGTCACGAGGTGGACGCGGACGATCTCGCCGCCGTGGCGGCGGTGCTGCAGGGCGACTGGCTGACGACGGGCCCGGCCGTCGAGCGCTTCGAACGGGCTTTCGCCGAATTTGTCGGGGTGGACCATGCGGTGGCGGTCAGTAGTGGAACCGCAGCGCTGCATCTGGCCATGCTGGCGGGTGGTATAGGCCCCGGGGATGAGGTCATCGTTCCGACGCTCACCTTTGCAGCCACGGCCAATTGCGTGCGCTATGTCGGTGGAACCGTCGTGTTCGCCGACATCGATGGTCACACGCTGACCGTCGACCCGGACCACGTGGCCTCGCTGATCACACCGCGTACGCGCGCCATCGTGGCAGTGGACTACGCGGGACTGCCGGCCGATCTCACCGCATTGCGTACCATGGCGGATCGGCATGGTCTCCTCTTTGTCGAAGACGGATGTCACGCGCTGGGGGCATGGTGCGACGGGCGGCGCGTTGGCAGTGTGGCGGACCTGACCTGCTTCAGCTTTCATCCGGTGAAGCACATCACCACCGCAGAAGGCGGCATGATCACGACGGCCAACCCCGAGATGGCCGCACTGCTGCGCACGCTGCGCAATCATGGCATCCCGACGGATCACCGGGCCCGTGAGCGGGCCGGCGTGTGGGAATACGACATGACGGCGCTGGGATACAACTATCGTCTGAGCGACCTGCAATGCGCCCTTGGCTTCAGTCAGCTCGCAAAACTGCCGGCGTGGCTGGCACGTCGTGCGACACTGGCGGCGCGCTACGATGAAGCCTTCGCCGAAGATCCTCGTGTTTTCCGTCAGTCTGCCGCTACCGGTCGCACACACGCACATCACCTGTATCCGCTGCGTGTGGCAGGGCGAGAGCCCGCCGACATGCGCGCGGCCGTGTTTCACGCGCTGCGCCAGCGTGGTGTGCGGGTGAACGTGCACTATCGACCCGTCTATCTGCATTCCTACTATCAGGCGTTGGGATATCGCGCTGGTCTTTGTCCGGTTGCTGAGCACGCTTACGCTGGTCTGCTGTCCTTGCCGATGTGGCATGGACTGCGCGATGTGCAGCAGGCGCAGGTCATCGACCGGGTCCGGGATGCGCTGACGTCGGTGCTGCATGCCGGAGTCTGAGCTCACTGCGGTTGCCGGCCAGCGACTCGCGGTCATTCCGGCACGCGGCGGCAGCCAGCGAATCCCGCGAAAGAACATCAGGGCGTTCTGCGGGCGGCCCATGATCGTGTGGGCCATCGAATCCGCACTGGCGAGCGGGTGCTTCGATCACGTGATCGTCTCGACTGACGATGAGGACATCGCGGAGGTGGCGCTGTCCGTCGGTGCGGAGGTCCCGTTCCGCCGACCCCCGGCACTGGCTGATCATCACACGCCCACCCGGCCCGTGGTGAATCACGCCATCGTCGAGGCACAACGCCTGTACGGCGAGATCCACCACGTTTGCTGTCTCTACGCCACGGCGCCCTTCGTTCGCGCGAGCGATCTGCAGCGCGGGCTCGCGTTGCTGCAGCAGTCGGACATGGATTTCGTCTTCACGGTGACAACGTTTCCCTTTCCCATCCAACGGGCGTTGCGACTCCTTCCCACTGGCGGAGTCGGCATGTGGCATCCGGAGCATGCCAACACGCGGTCCCAGGACCTGGAGACCGCCTATCATGACGCCGGACAGTTCTATTGGGGACAGGCGGCGGCGTTTCTCCAGGGCAGGGACATGTATGCGGCACGCGCGCTTCCCTTGGTGATGCCACGCTATCGTGTCGAAGACATCGACACCCCTGAGGATTGGCGGCGGGCGGAGTTGCTGATGCAGGCCATGCAGCAGGACCTCACCGCCTTTCCCTGACGGATCATCGTGTCGGATACCGCACAGGTTGGACTGCTGGTTGGTGCCGGGCCGGAGCAGCTGGCGGCGCTGTCCGTGGCCAGAGCGCAGGGCTGTCGGCTCGTGGCGGTTGATGGAGATCCACACGCACCCGGCCTGGCGCTGGCCGATGTTCCCGTAGTGGTCGATCTTCGGGACATTGACGCGGTGGTCGACGTGGCACGCCGCCATGCCGTGCAGTTCACGGTCCCCACACCAATCGGCGCACGTCTCGTCACCCAGGCAGCGGTGCACGATGCGCTCGGTCTCCGCGGGGTTGGCGTGCAGGCAGCGCGATTGTGCACGGACAAGCGGCAGTTTCACCAAGCCATGACGGCTGCACGGGTGGTCGTGCCCGCCCAGATCGCGCTGCCCAGCGCCGAAATGCTCGCAGAGGCGTCGTGGAGCGACCTGTGTGAGCAGCTCGGAACATCGGTGCTGGTGGTGAAACCGCCACGCGGTTCGGGCAGTCGTGATGTGCTGGTGGTGGAACACGAGTCCGATTGGCGATCCATGACGACGCAGGTCTGTGCGGCCTTCCCCGAGGACGGACTGCTGGTGCAGGCATTCGTCGACGGCCTGGTGCTTGGCGTGGATGGTGCGGTCATCGACGGTCGGGTGACGGTGACCCTGCTGCGCGAGAAGCGCATGAGTCCCTGGCCGCATCGCGTGGAGTTGGCATACCGCGGGCCGGCGAGGCTCGAGCCGTCCGTGGCGCAGCGCGTGGTTGCACTCGTGACGGCAGGCGTTGACGCGCTCGCGGTCCAGGATGCGCCCTTGCACGCGGATGTGGTTGTGACGCCGGCAGGTCAGCCGGTGCTCATCGAGATGGCCATGCGTCCGTCGGGTCTGCGAATCGCGAGCAGTCTCATTCCAGCCTGCACGGGCATATCGTTCCTCGGTGAAGCGCTGTCGCTGCACCGTTTCGGGTATGGGCGCTTCGCAGCGCAGGCCATGCGTCCCACGCTGCTGCACTACTGGCACCATCCGGGAGGACGCGTGCTGCGTGTGCCAACGCCGCGTGAGCTGCTCGATATCCCGCAGGTGCTCTCAGCCGAAGTAGGCTGGCAACCCGGGCAGCAGGTCATGATGCCGACCACAGTGGCCGAGTTGCTGCGCGGTGGCCATCTTCTGGTCGCCGCTGATGACTGGGCATCGGTCGAGGGCAGTCTGGCGGCGGCTCTGTCACTTTTCGAGGTAGCGGCCGATGGTTGAACTGAACGCGCGCGACGATGCCACGCGACGGGCCTGGGCCGGCGCGCTGCAGTCGCACCAATTGCTGTATCCGGATGAACGCGTGGTGTCGTTCCTCGCCCGCCGGTTCGCCGCCACGGCCGACAACCGGGCGCGGCACGCGCTCGATATC
Source organism: Gemmatimonas sp. UBA7669 (assembly GCF_002483225.1). Classification (NCBI taxonomy): domain Bacteria; kingdom Pseudomonadati; phylum Gemmatimonadota; class Gemmatimonadia; order Gemmatimonadales; family Gemmatimonadaceae; genus Gemmatimonas; species Gemmatimonas sp. UBA7669. The sequence goes on from NZ_DLHL01000051.1 coordinate 149,705, forward strand.
GGGTGCGGAAGTGGCCGGCACGTTCAACTGCTGCTCGACTATGGCTTCCAGACGGCAGGCATTGACTATACGCCTGACGCCGTCGCGATGGTGAACGCCGCGTTCGGTTCGCATCCGCAATTCCGCGGCGTGGTTCACGGTGATTTTCGTTCCCACTCGTTCGCGCAGAAATTTCACGCGATTGTGTCATGGGGGGTGGTGTTTCTCGTCCCCCCAAGTGAGATGGTCGCGGCACTACAGTCCATGGCCGCGCTGCTGGCACCGGAGGGGCGGCTATTGGTCAACTTCCGCACGCGGGAGAATTCGCACTACGGACTGGGTCAGGAGGTTGAGCCGGGCTGCTTCCTTCTCGACCACCGTGCAGGGGCATATGCTGGCATGTGCTACAGCTTTCTCGATCTGCCCGATGTGGAGTCGCTCGTGGACAAGGTCGGAACGCTCGACATTGTCCATGTCGAGCAGACCACATTCCGCAAGCGAAACCTGACCGAGCTGCATAGCTGGCTTCAGGTGGAGCTGGCGTCGCGCAGGCCCTGACATGATGCGCTGGCTGGCCTGCGTGGCGCTCTCCGATGCCATCGGCATCGGCCACCTCGTGCGTGTGCGTGCCCTGGCGGCCCAGCTGGACCTGCGCCTGGATCGTGTGCTGGTGTGGACAGATTGGTCGCGCGAGCGATTGCTGCGAGTTGCTCCCGACCTTCCGCTGGAGTGTGTCGACCTCGGCAACCTTGAGTGGCCCGGCGGTCCCATGCCCGATGGCATGGTGATGGACATGCCCGACCCGCCATTCTCCTTGCTGGCTGCCACGCAGCACGTGCCACGCAAGCTGCTGCTGGGTTGCCGCGACGCGCGCACACACTGGGCAGACTTGACGGTGAATGTGGCGGAGGGGGATGATCTCGTGCAGGCGGAGCCTGCCTGGCCTGACCCCATCTGGCGCGGTGCACGCTTTGCCATGCTGCGCGCACGCTTCCTGTCCGGACGGAAGCGCCCCTATACGCCATCCGGTGCAATCCTGGTGGCCATTGGCGGCACCGATGCGGCGCGTCTCACCTTGCCGCTGGTGGAGATGTTGCTGGAGCCCGCGTCACTTGCGACACACGCCATCGATGTGGTGTGCGCGGCCAGTCATCCGGACGCCGACGGGCTGGCGCACCTTGCCGCCACATCGTCTCGCGTACGCATTCTGGCCCCTGCCGAGGCCATCGCAGATTGGATGGAGCGGTCGGGGGCCGCGGTCGTAGCGCCGGGAAATCTGCTATTCGAATGTATGGCCCTCGAGGTGCCGGCGGTGGCCATTGCGCAGCATGCGCGACAGGCGGATGACTTTCGCGCCTATCCCTGGCTGGTCACTGGCGGAGACATCGGCCGGGTTCCGGGCATGCTGCACGATCTGTTGCAGGAGTCACGGACCGCGTGGACGCAGTACGCGCGCGCCGCCGCCGTCGGTCAGTCCCTGCCCATGCTGAAGCGCTGGATTCATGCTCCGTTGTTCCCCCTTCACTCCAACGCGCACAGCGCGGATTCCACGCCATGATACTCGCCGGGCGCAGCATCGGCCCTGACAACTCGCCGTACATCATTGCCGAGATGTCGGGCAATCACAACCAGTCGCTGGACCGGGCCCTCGCCATCGTGGATGCGGCGGCAGCGGCAGGTGCGCACGCCATCAAGCTGCAGACCTATACCGCCGACACGATGACGCTCGATCTCGCAGCCGGCGAGTTCACCATTCGCGATCCCAATTCGTTGTGGGTCGGGCGTTCGCTGCATGATCTGTATCAGGAGGCACACACGCCATGGGACTGGCACGCGCCCATCATGGCGCGGGCCAAGGCAAAGGGATTGGCGTGCTTCAGTTCGCCATTTGATGAATCGGCCGTCGACTTTCTCGAGACGCTCGACGCCCCGGCGTACAAGATCGCCTCCTTCGAGTGTATTGATCTGCCCCTCATCCGTCGGGCGGCGTCGACGGGAAAGCCTCTCATCATCTCCACAGGCATGGCCACTGTTTCGGAAGTGGCCGAAGCCGTGGACACGGCACGTGCAGCCGGTTGCACCGAACTGGCACTGCTGCGCTGCACCAGCACCTATCCTGCCTCCCCCGAGCACTCGCATCTGCGCAGCATTCCGCATCTTCGCGCGCTCTTTGGCTGTGAGGTGGGACTGAGTGATCACACACTCGGCATCGGGGTCGCGGTGGCCTCAGTGGCTTGCGGCGCGACCGTTATTGAGAAGCATTTCACGCTCGCCCGTGCAGACGGCGGAGTGGATGCGGTCTTCTCGCTGGAACCATCGGAACTGCAGCAGTTGGTGGTGGAAACCGAGCGCGCGTGGCAGGCGCTCGGGCAAGTGCACTACGGACCCACTCCGGCGGAGGTCGGGGCACGCAGCCGCCGGCGCTCGCTGTACGTCGCCGCGGATCTTGTCGCCGGCTCGATACTCACGCCGGAGAACCTGCGCCGGGTGCGACCGGGGCTCGGTCTTGCGCCGCGATACTACGATCAGGTGCTGGGGCGCCGGGTCAACCGCGATGTGGCCAAGGGCACGCCGCTGCAGTGGGATCTGCTGGACTGACACGTCAGCGATGCGCCGACGAGCGGCGCAGCACTTCGCGCCGTTCCGCAGACTGCAGGGCGTGGCGCAGCAGTGGAATCGGCAGTTTTCTCGCGGCACCGATGAAGTCCAGTGCCGTCCGGCGTGCGGCGAGATCGTCACGTCTGGCGCCATCCGCGAACAGTGTCTCGAATATGGCGCTGTAGCTGGGTGGCGCGTACACCACCCAGTCCTCGTAGCCGGGATCGGTTCGACACTGCAGATTGCCCGCCGACCAGTAGGTGAATGAGCATCCGGTGTACATGGCGTAGGCCATGTGGGTGCCGTGCGAGTTGCTCATGACGTGCTCGTGCGAGCTGAGCAGGTGCCACAGCCGAAGGAGAAAGAGCGGATCGTGCTGGTGACCCGCTGAAACAACCTCGATGCCGCGCTCGAGAAACGGACGGTGATGTCCACGCAAGATGTCGAGATAGTAGCAGCAGGCACGGGTGGGACCGAAGTGCGCGGGCAGCCGCGCGAGATGATCGGCGATGATGTCGTACTCGGCTTCGGCAGTGGAGAAGCGCGTGGAGTGTGAGGGGAAGTAGAGGGTCCCACTGCGCGGGCCGGATACGGCTCCCACGAGATCCGGCGCATAAGTGAATGGCGCCGCGCCGCGGATCAGCGCACGTTGTCCGCTGCGTGAGAGGGCGTCGTCGTACTCCCGCTGGTACGAGTAGGCTGTGGCAATGTCGGCGGACGTCTCCGCCTGATTGGGCGTGCCCCGGTAGGTCACGCCGTGTGGCAACGTGATGCAAAGCGGTCGATCAGGCGCGAGGCCAGTGACCGCCTTGAGTAGCGCGGCGTGTCCGTAGAATCCGTTCCATGGGAACAGCTCGATCGTGTCTGCTTCGCGCTCCGCACAGAGGCGCGAAAGGTCCCGCTGATCCTGCCATGCGGCTTCACGCGTCAACACGATGCGCCTCCGTGAGCAGCAGATGGGCCCGCGGTGCCTCGGGTATAGGCAATCGGACATACTGCCGATCGCCCCACATCAGGGCCGTGATGTGGAGCTCTCTGGGCTTCGTGGCTTCGATCATCTGTTGAAAGCCTGGCTCGGACCATAGGCTGGGCACGTCCGTGCCCGACCAGAGAATCGCGCAGGGGGTTTGGCTGGACGAAAGCGCGTCCATGCATGACATGGCATCCGCCACCCCCATCAGAGTGAGCGGCGCGTGCAGCAGCACCGGACTGACCTGGCGCGTCACCACGCGGCGGAGCTCGAGGAAATGTTGGACAACGTGCAGACGGGATGCGGACGGACCCGCCGCGCGCTGCCATTGCGCACAGTGGAGGGCCGTGGGGGCCATCGCGGCCACGGCAGCACAGTGCGGCACCTGCAAGGCCTGCATGAGACGACGACCATCGTCGGGATGGAGATCCACGAAAACCTGCGGTGCCTCGAGTTGTTCGAGGTACTGCACCACGCGTGCATCGGCGACGGGGTCGAGCAGCAACTCGTGAAGCCAGCGCTCGAACGCTCCATCCTCAAGCTGCTGGGCATTGGGCTCGAGGAAACCAGCCGCTGCGCCATCTGGCCCCGGACGCAGTACCGGCGCCAGGAGGGTCCGCCGTTCGGCGAGCGCGCGACGCAGGTCCCGATCGATGGCGTCGAGCCATGGCCAGGGCTCACCAGCGCTCCCTGGCCGAGTGCGGTCTTCCGACGATTGCGGCGTTGCTTCAATGGGGTTGGTCGCCAGATCTCGCGCCAGTCTGGCCGCCTGCGTGAGGCCAAGCACCGAATAGGCCCGTGAGGCCTCGTGCCAGTGTTCGACATCTACGGGCAGATCGGTCAACCATTCCGGCGCGCCGATGGTGCCCTCTGTGGCATGCCGACGCGTCACACCCGAGAGAGCCATGACGGACCTCGGATCCGGAAGCTCGACATCCAGCAGCGCGACCACCTGTTCGGCGGCTGTGGTGTTGTCCAGGCGGCGCAGCGCTGCGACCAACTCGCTGGCCTGGACCACATCAAGCGGAAACTCACCCGACTGGCTTCGCAGTACCACGCCCATGGGATTGTCGAGACCGCGCTCAGTGGCCAGCAGAGCGTGATGCAGACTGAGGTCACGCAGCCCCACTTCGCGTGCCCGATCCAACAGGTTCCGCAGTGCCAGGAGGTCTGCCCGTTGCCCGTAGTCGAGAGTGGCGTCGGCGATTTGCCCAAGCATCGAGGCAAGACGGGGAGGCGTGGTTGCGTCCCGCAGTGGTGTCAGCCCGTCGCTGAGCGTGCGCCACAGACTTTCGCGCATTGCCCGTTGGTGTCGGGGTGCCCGTGGCAGAGCGTGGGCCAATGGACCGGCAAGGTGGTGCAGGCGGAGCATGTCGCACAACACTGCTGGCAGCAGGTCCAGCGAGAGTTCGCGTTCGAGCCCGTCGGGCGTGGCCGTCGAGAGCACCGGCAGGTGTCGCTGCAGCATGCGCAAGGCGCGGGCCCAGGTATCGCACAGGGCGAAGGGCAGCCCTCTCATGTGATCCGTGTCGAACGCCGCGCGGGTGCACACGAGCGTGGAGACGGCGGCTCCTTCCTCAACGCAGAGTGCGGCGAGTGCATGAGCGGGCGCGCTGGTCGAAGCTGTCGGAGTCGGAATTGCGCTGGCGGTCACTCCGATATGCACATCGCGCGCCGTGTCACGCAGACCTGCAATCGCCTCCGTCAGGTGGGTCATGGGCCACACGGCCCCACTCGCGATCCACGCGACATGGCGCCCACGCACCGCCTCGCGAAGCCGCTGCTCGTCTTTTACTGCCGAACCCGTTCGGTCCAGCAGGCGAATGCGCGCATCGGCGAGAAAGGAGGCCAGCGTGGCAGCCTGAACAGGGTCGCGCCACAGCAGCAACTCCCAGCGCTGTTCCGATTGTGCCAGAATGCTTGCCACCGTCGCTGGCGCGGCGGCCGACGGAACCGAGGAGTCGAGGATCACGGAAACCTGTGGTTGGTTGTCCGTCATGGCTGGCTGTACATGGCGAGTCGTGGAGTGTGGACGTTGCAAAGTACGAGCCGAATCGCCCCCAGGCGACCAGCCGAACACGCGCTGCCCGCGTATCTTTGAGATTCACCCACTCGAGGCCATGTACCGTGTCATCCATCCCCTCCGCCCAGGTCAACGCCGACGGCCAGCCGCGCTTCCACCTGCCGGCGCCCACTGCCACGGATGGCTGGGCTGAAGCCGTGGCCGAGGAGGCCGACGGAGGCGTGGCCGCCGACATACGCATTTTCCTCGATGCGCAGTTGGGCGAGGGTGACGTGTTGGTGGATCTCGACCCGGGCTTCGGATTTGTGGCGCTTGGCGCCGCGACCGCGCCCGGTGGCCTGCCCACGGTGCTGGTGCGGACAGCCGACAGCGATCGGCTGACGCAGTTGCGGGCTGCGGCGGACGAGGTGGCGGCGGTGATCGAGGACGCGCCGGCCGATCGGGCGGCGCTCGTGAAGCTGGTGGACACGCGGCTCGACGAGCAGGGCCGATTGTTTGTGCATGTCAACAGCGCCGAGGCGGCATCCACGCTGACCACCTTCCGCGAGCACGCCGAGAGCGGCCGGCTGGTGGCGCTGTGCATCGGCGACGCGCACCGCAGCCCGTCGTGGGCGAACGCGCGGCAGGCACTCACTAAGGCCGGCTATGTCGCCTGCGGTATCGTGGAACAGCAGGGGCAGGCCGTGCTCACGCCGCAGGGTGATCGACCCACGGCGCCGGTGATTGCGCTGCCGTCGGAACTCGTGAATGGCGGCTGAGGCGGACGTGCGGGCGCGCCGGACGCCCGGCGTGTCGTTCTGTCTGATCACGGATGGCCGGCGACCAGCAATGCTAGCCGAGGCCATCGCCAGCATTCGGGCGCTGGAGCTGCCGCAGTACGAGGTGCTGGTGGCCGGCAATGTCCCGGAGGGTCTCGGTGACGACGTGCGCGTGCTCATGGCCCCGGCGCTTGCTGCCGAAGGCAAGCTGGGCGCCATGCGCAATCTCGCCTGCCGCGCCGCAGGCTTCGATCAGCTCGTGGTGAGCGACGATGACATGCTGTTCCATCCCGAGATGGCCGTCGTATTGCGCGAGCGCGATCCGGCCGTCGATGTGCTCTGCGTACGATTGCTCAATCCCGATGGCACACGCTACTGGGACTGGGCCACGCATGGCGGGCCATCGGGGCATCGACTGCTCGCGTATGACGAAGTGGACGACCACGTCTACGTGACGGGTGGTTTCGCCATCCTCTGGGCGCGGGTGCACGACCAGGTGCCGTGGGACGACGCACGTGGCTTCTACCAGGGGGAGGACCTCGATTGGTCGGCGCGTGTGCGGGCGGCAGGTTTCCGCATTGGTCTCGATACGCGCGGCCAGGTAACGCACCGTGATGCGCGGTATACGCGCGCAGGCGACCACGTGGTGTTTCGCCAGGACTTCAGCCTCCGCGAGCGCCTGGCGCCCGGCATCGAAGTCAATGGCGTCTTTCGCGAAGATGCGGGTGGCCAGCGCGGCTGCAAATGGATGAGCACGCAGGCTGAGGTGCATGCGCCGCCCCGATCAGCAGATCGTCAGGTGGTGCAGTTCGTGGTGTCGTCGTTGGCCCCCGGCCTCACGGACACGCCGTTTGGCGTGCTGGTCGAGGTGAACGGGCAGGCACAGGGTGTGCTGACGTTCTCCGGCGTGCAGTCGGTGCCGGTGCGCATCGCGTTGCGGGACGATCAGCCGACGGTCGTGCGCCTGACGAGCGAAAAGGGCGTGGCGGCCACCGCTGTGGGGATTCCCGATCCGCGACCGGCGAGTGTTCTGCTGCACGACGCATCGTTCACGGCGCGCTGAACTCTGCAGACGTCGGTGGGGCCGCACGGTCTATCGCGCGCAGCGCAGCGGGTGAGACCGGCGAAACCACCGCCACGCCAACCGCGGCGGCGCGGGCATGCGTGGCGATATCCCGTGCCGCCACCAGCACCCGATCCGCCGCCCGCAGCAGCGAGGCGATGACCGCCTCGTCGAGCATGTCGGGAACGAGCAGCACATCCATGGCGTCGGCGTCGGCGAGGCCGAGTTCCTTCCGGAGGGCGGCGAGCTCGTGGCCTACCCGATCGGCCGCAAATCCCTGCGCCGGATCGAGCGCGAGCACCAGCGACACGTCGTCCGATTGACGATAGGCCTGCAGACAGGCGCGCACTAAATCGCGCCACTCATCACTGTGCCACTGCGGCTGAAAAAACAGCACCGTGCCGCGCGGCTGATCGAGCGGAAAGACCGGGCCGTCCTTGGAGAATGCAGCCGAAGCGGCAAAGCGTGCGGGGGCGTGTCCCGTCAGTGCCCTGACATGCTGCTGCACCGCCCGCGCGCTGTGATCGTAGCTGAAATGGTCCACGATGCGTTGCCGCGCGCGCGCGCCCATGGCCCGCGCTTCGTCAGGCGACGCCACCAGCTCGCGCATGTGGCGTGCGAGGACCTCGGTGTCCGGCTCCGCCCACCAGAACGGCGCCAGGCCCGGCTCGGCGCCGACAATGTGCGCCGGCACCTCCGCGCGCGTGTAAGGAATGAAGCGGGCCGTGTGCTCGTCACAGAGATCAAGCATGGGCCCCACCTGCGTGACAATGACCGGCAGGCCGCTGGCCATGGCTTCGGCAATCGGCAGGCCAAATCCCTCACCGCGAAACGGCGCCACGAACACATCGCACGCGCGATACAGCGCCGCCACCGCGTCGTCATCGAGCGTATCCCCGATGAACTCGATTTCGGGTCCACCGGTGGCCGCGACCAGCGCCGGCAGTTCGGCAAAGTCCTTCTGCCCCTGATTGCCGTGATACGCCCAGCGCGCGCTCAAGCCCTTGATGACCAGGCACACATCATCAGCCTGCGTGAATGTGCGCAGGTACGTTTGCACGAGGACATCCATGCCCTTGCGCGGGATGATGCCGCCCACGGCCAGCAATTTCGTGCGCTTGCGCGTCTGCAGCGGAAAGCGCGGACCGTCCGGAGTGAAGCGCTGGCTGTCCACACCGAGCGGCACCACCTGCACCTTCTCTGGCGGCACGCCGCTCGCAATGGCACACTCGCGCTGCCAGGAGCAGTACACCCAGAGCGCATCCGCCTGATCGCGCAGCACCGGAATCCACTCGGCGGGAAGTCCAGCGTACTCCCAGGGTTGCATGAGCACCCACGCGCCCTCGCTTGGCGCGTGCAGCACGGGAGGCCATTGATGCGCCACATGCACATCGGCGGGGCGCGGAGCCGGTGCTCCCATGCGGGCCGCGAGTGCCGCATGCGCCGAGGTCGGCGCGATGTCGGGCAGAAAGTCGTGGCGATACGTCGGGCGTGGTACGAGAGTCATGCCGCCCTGTCGCAACAGGGCCGACCCGACCTCGCGATTGACCACCCCAAGACTCGAGTGCGTGAAGAATGGGCCTTCCCAGCGTACCACGGGGCCTGTGGACGCAGCAGGCTGAGTGGCCAGGGCACGCTGCGGCGTGCGGACTGCGGCCAGGCTGGGGCGTGCCGACAGCTCCACCAGCCGCTCCTGCACTGCCGCTCCCACCCGATCCCAGGTCCACTGCGTGGTCATGTCTTCGCGCGCCCGACGACCGAGTTGCGCGGCACGTTCCGGATCATCCACCACGATCCGCAGCAAGGCGCTCAGGTGTCGCGCATCGGGTCTCGCCCAACGCTGGCCGGACAGATCGCCGACAAAGGGATCCACGGCGGGCACCATGCGCTCGACCTCGCACAATAGACTGTTCTCGTCATGCATGAAATCGAGGTGGGCGCTCCAGCGTGTGGCGATGGTGAGCAGGCCCGCGGCCATCGCCTCCATGTAGGGGTAGCCCCAGCCTTCACCGCTGGTGGCCGCGACATAGGCGTGGGCCGCCGCGTAGAGGCGCGGCATGTCGCTCTCCGGCAGCGCGTGGCCAATCACGAGAATGGGGGCCAGCTCGCGCCGCGTACGACCAATGGACGCCAGAAACTCGTCGATGTCGTGATTGATGGCCGGTCCGTGGTCGCGCTCGCTGCTGCCGGGCACCGAACTGCGGAACACCAGGCACACATCGTCCTGGGCGGTGAAGGCGTCGGCCCAGGCGCGGAGCAGCGTCTGCCACTCCTTTCGCGGCTTCCACTCGATGGTGGACAGGAACACGGTGCGGCGGGCGTCGGCAATTGCGAGCGGCGCCACGGGGGTGCTGAAGCGCGTGGTGTCGATGGCGCCGGGAATGCGAACCAGTCGCGCCCGCACACCCGCCTTGCGAAACGTCTGCTCGTTGAAGGACGACGGCACCCAGATCTCGTCCATCTGATTGCAGCGCGCCACCATGCTCGCCGGCAAGCCATCGGTCTCGAACATCGTGCGCGCGACCATGTAGTCGGCGGCCGTGAGGCGCTCGAGAAACATCGGCGGCAGGTGCAGCACCCCAATGCAGTGCTCGGGGTCGGGCAGGGCCAGCAGGTGATCGACCCGGTCGCGCAGGGCGGCCGGCGAGGCCGCACGAAATCGTTCGGAGTGGTTGCCCACGCGGCGCAGCAGCGGGGCGATGCCGCGTTGATCAAGGGCGCGCACGAACCCCCGTGCTTCCGTCCCGTAGCCGCTCGGATCGTAGAACGCACCCGCCCACAGCACCGGCGCAACGGACGGCACGTCTACCATCCCGACTGGCGCATCGGCTGTCAGAGTCTTTGACTCGATCCCTGGCAGATCGTCAAGCGGAGGCGCCGCCGGCATCGCGCGAATGGCAAACTCACGCGTCGTGCGCGCGGCCCGCTCGCCTTCCCGCGGCGTCGCACCGCGCGACGGCTTTGCATCGGTCTGCTTACCGATCTGCCTGTCAATCTGTTTGATGACGAGCGCATCAGCCAACGGATAGGCGTGCGCCCATCCCGCCGCCTCGAGCGCGTACAACAGCAGTTGCAGTGCCGCCTCGTCGCCCATTGGGGCGGCGCCCTCCGGCAACTGCCAGGCATCAACGGGCATCTGCTGGCGCAGCGCCCGCAGCAAACCGGCGCGCACTGCGAGTGGCGCGAACTCGCCAATCAGTGATGGCAGCTGACGAAACCGTCGCTCGGTCCACAGGCGAGGCGGAAACGAGGCCTGGGGCCACGAGGGCGTGCGTGGTTCGGTGAGACAGGCCCCGAAGGTGACCCACACATCGGGCTGTTCGCCAAAGACGTGCGCGAGCCGCGTGAGCACGCCGGCATGGGCCAGTCGTTCCTGCACGCCGAGCGGAATCACAATGTCGTCGGCGCCCAGTTGCAGGGCCGCGTGTCGCGCGAGTGGTGAGCTGGCGAGATCGGGGAGAAGATTCCGCGTGGCGCCTGCCTCACGTGCCCCCGCGCCGCGATGCAGCCGCACACGTGCATCCTGTTCGGCGGCCTTGCTCAGCGCCCGGCGCAGCTTGTCGTTGCTGGAGTGGTCGTCGAGCAGCAACAGGGCATTGCCGTATCGCTGCTCGCGAAAGGCATTCAAAAATGCGGACAGCTGCGGCTGATCGTCGTCCTCCACTCGCGTCACGATGACAAAGCGCTCGCGCCAGCTGCCTCCCTGCGCGGCATTGCGTGGCGAGTGCTGGCCCGGCCCGCGGCAGATGACCACCAGCGTATCGTCGATCGCGCCCTGCACCGGATGCCGCGACCAGTACTCGCGGTCCTCGTTGGGCGGTTCTCCCCACGTGGGCGTGAGCGTTTCGCGTCGCGCCATGGTGCCCTGCGGCAGGGGATGATGTGCGGCACTCGGGCGGCCGGTGCAGTCTGGCCCGGCCATGCCACAGGTCTGAATCCGGCACCGGACCGACTGCAGACCAAGATCGAGCGCGCCGGCGAGCCTCTCGATGTAGTCGGGGGCGTAGTCGTCGTCGTCGTCCACGAAGGCCACATAGTCACCCGTGGCCATGCGGAGCCCGTGATTGCGCGCGGCGCCCTGGCGACCGGTGGTGCAACTGGTGACCCGGATGCGCGGATCCGCTGGCAGCGTCGCGCGCACTGCGTCCTCGGCGCCTGCAGCGGGGTCGTTGTTCACCACAATCAGCTCGAACGGCGGGCGTGTCTGGCCGGTGGTCAGCTGACGCACCGTTTCCGGCAGGCAGTGCAGCCGTCGGAAGCTGGCCATGATCAGGCTGACTCGGCCCGGCCCGTTCGACAGGGCCGGCGCGGGAGGCGTGGGAGCGGTGGGCGAGGTGGGCGAGGTGGGCGAGGTGGGCGTCACGGCAAACCGGCGTGATGGGGGGGACGGCGGGCTCAGCGCCCCGTCGTTGGGCCGTAAGCAAACAGGGTCTCGCGGCGCCACAAGGCCAGCAGCTCCGGAACTCGTGCCACAACCGCTGGCCAGCTGGCGGGTGTGGACTCCCGCAGCAGCCGCATCGAGGGGTACCAGGCCGACCGCTCGCCGGATGGGCCCCAGCGCCAGTCGGGCGTGTAGGGCAGCAGCACCAGGGTTGGAAGGCCAAGCGCCCCGGCCAGGTGGGCCCCACCCGTGTCTACGGAAACCACCCCATCCAATTGCGACATCAAGAGTGCGGTATCAAGCCAGTTATACGACAACTGTGGCACAGCCAGCGAAAAACCGGCGATTGGCGGCTTGTCCGGCAGCAGCCAGGTCCACTGCACATCGGGCAGCTCGAGCAGTGCCGCCAGGGCCGGCTGGTCCAGGTCCCGGAGGTTGGTGGCCAGAAAATCCGGATTTCCTGAGGGAATGAGGCCGAGGCGCAGCGGTCGATTCTCCGCCGGTCGAGGCTCACCCGAGGTTTTGTGAGGTGCGTCGTTGAGGGAGGTCCGCAGATAGGGGACCCGCCCGGCCAGAGTCTCTCCCTCGGTTCCCAGCCGTAACGGCAGGGAGAGCAGCGGCACGGCGAGCTCGGTGGCCGGCCCCGCTCCGGGGGCAAACGCCGGAAGTCCCGAGGCCTGCAACAGGGACAGCGTGGATTCCGGCGCCTCGAGCACGACCTCGCCCGCACCGCGTTCGGCCAGCAGCGGCACGAATCGTACAAAATGAAAGAGGTCGCCCACCCCCTGCTCCATGAGCACGCGGATGGAGCGGCCCGCGAGCGCCTCGCCGCGCCACCAACTGCAACCAGATGAAAGCGGGGGCACCCCGCGGTGCTCAAAGTCCTCCCAGCCGTGACGGGTGGGACCCTGAATGAGCCGGGTAAGGGCGCGCTGCATTCGAGTCGGGCCATGCAGGGGCCGCACGGCTTCCGCCTTCTTGAGCCAGGCCAGTGCCTCATCGAATCGCAGCTGGGCGTGACGCACCTGCGCGGCCGTCAGCAGCAGCGCCGGATTCTTCCTGTCCTTGGCCACTGCCTGCTCAGCCAGTCGCCACGCCTGGTCCAGCGCGCCAAGTGCGCGATGGGCCGATGCCATGGCGCCCAGCATCGCCGGATGCCCGGGGCGAGTGCGCGCCACCACCTCCAGCAGGGTCAGGGCCTCGGCGGGTGCGCCCACATCCAGGCAAAGGGCCGCGAGTTCGTAAGCGACGGTGTCCGTCGTGGCGGCAAGATTGGCCACCGCCAGGGATCGCTGCAGCACGGCGCGCGCGCGCGCGCGGCGACCTGCCAGTTGCCAGGCCGCTGCCGCCAGACGGGCCACGCCGAGGTCCTGCGGCAGCAGGTCGGATACGGTCTCGAAAGCCCGCGCCGCGTCCTGATGGCGGCCGGCGCTCATGGCCGATTCGCCCGCCGCCAGCTGCGCGGCAAGCTCCGGTGGGCTGGCGGCCGCAGCGTTCATGGCCACCGGCGTGATGGACCGGGCCACCGGCGGCAGGACGGTGCCGACGGTGTGAGGGAAAGGGCCGGAACGACCGGAAAAAAGCGGAGCGCTCTCAAGTTCTGCGGGCCTCGGACGACACTGAAAACCGACCGCGATTCGATAGTCGGATCCGGAGAGGCACGGATGCCTCAGATATCAACATCACGGAGGATAGACTCATGCGTATCAACACCAACGTCGGCGCCCTCACGGCTTCCCGCAACGCGTTCGTGAACAACATGGCCACCGAGAGCAGCATGCGTAAGCTGAGCTCGGGTCTGCGCATCAGCCGTGCGGCTGACGACGCGGCCGGTCTGGCCATCGCGAACAAGCTGCGCGCGCAGTCCCGTGGTCTTTCGGCCGCGGCGACGAACGCCGAGCAGGGCAACGCCATGTTGCAGATCGCCGAAGGTGCCGCCCAGACCATCGAGCGCATCATCGAGCGTCAGAAGGAACTGCTCGTGCAGGCGGCCTCGGGCCAGAACGCCTCGGTGTCCTCGACGCTGACCACGGAGGTCTCGACCCTCTCCAGCGAAATCACCCGTATCCGTGGTGCCGCCACGTTCCAGGGCACCAACGTGTTCGCCAGCGTTTCGCTGGCTGTGGATGACACCGGCGCGGCGTTCTCGGTGAACGCCACGCTGGGCGCGACGGCCAACCCGACCACGGTGGCCAACGCGGACTCGAACCTGGACACGGTCAACAGCACGCTGGCCGCGATCGGTGCCGGTCAGAACCGTCTCGACTACACGGTGCAGAACCTCAAGTCGGCGATTGTGAATGTGAAGGCAGCCGAGTCGGTCATCCGCGACGTCGACATGGCAGAAGAAATGGCCAACTTCACGAAGAACAACATCCTCACGCAGGCGGCGCAGGCCATGCTGTCGCAGGCGAACCAGGGTGCTCAGAGCGTGCTCAGCATCCTCCGCTAATAGCGGAACCACGCACTGAATCGTGATGGACCCCGGGGTCGGCGTAACAGCCGGCCCCGGGGATTGGCCATAGCAGGGCCTTACGCGTCACCAGGAAGGAACCATGACCACCCCGCTCAATTTCGGTGGACTCAGCAGCGGCGTTCAGTGGAACAACATCGTCGATACGACGATCAAGGCCCTGGAAGCCCGAACGGTCACACCAATCACCGATCGGATCACGCTCCGGAACAAGCAGAAGGACGCGTGGACCAAGCTGCAGTCGCTCGTCGAAACGCTCAACAGCGCCGCCCTCGGTGTCCGACGGGCGGGATTTGGCGGTTATGCGACCACCGTCCCGACCAGCGCCACCAGCGGACGCAGTCTGCTGACGGCGGCGGCCAGCGCCTCGGCCACTCCGGGCCGCTATCGCGTGGAAGTGGTACAGCTGGCCGATACGGCCAAGCTCTCCGGCGGCTCGGTGGCCGACACCTCGGCTGCTCGCAATCTGAGTGGCACCTTCGCCATCAACGGGGTCAATGTCAGCATTGACGCAGCAGATTCGCTGGCGGGCATAAGAGACAAGATCAATGCGGCCAATGCCGGTGTCACCGCTTCTGTGGTGTCGGAAGGGGGGACGTCCGGTCGCCTCGTGCTTACGGCCAACACCGCGGGGGCCACAGGCCTCACGGTCACCGATGGCACCGGGGCCCTGGGCCGTGAACTTGGTTTCCTCGATTCCCGATCCAAGCCCATATCGTCAGCCACCGTGGCCGCGGCGGCGGCACTGGGTCTGGCCGTGTCGCCTCCCCCCGCGTCCATTCGTGTGGGGAACGTCACCATCACGGCGGATCTTCAGAACGAGTCCATTGCCACCATTGCCGCCAAGATCAACGCGGCCGGTGGCTCGGCGTCGGTTGAGCAGGAACAGTACGGCGACGAAACGCGCTACCGCCTCGTGACCGACGGCAACGTGCGGGCGGTGGACGGCGACGCCAATTCGCAGGCCGTCATTGATGCGCTGGGCATGGCGGCGGGCGCCTATGGTTCCATCCGGCAGACGGTGCAGTCGGCGGCGTTCACCGATGGCGCAGACGCAGCCGTCACCTCGGCCACGTCGCTCACGGCCCTCAAGGTGAACGGCGTCTCGGCAGGTCTCGCGGCCGGCGATGCCATCAACATCCGCGGCACACGCGGGGACGGCACGGCCGTCACCTACGGTCTGGTCATCCAGCCCGGTGACACCATGCAGACCCTGCTCGATCGCATCAACGATGCCACGAGCGGCTTTGGCTCGGGCACGCGCACCGCCACGGCCGGCCTCGGCCCCGATGGACGCATCCGTCTCACGGACGATACCGGCGGCACCTCGCGTCTGTCCCTGTCGCTCTCGGTAACCAAGGCGGATGGTTCCACCGCCACACTGGGCACCAGCAGCACCGCCGTCGCGGGCCGCACCCGTGAAGCGCAGCAGGGCCGCGACGCTGTCATTCGCGTGGACGGCCAGGAGTACACGCGCACCAGCAACAGCATCACGGATGCAATTGCGGGTGTCACGCTCACGCTGCAGAACTCCGAGCCGGGCACCTTCATCGACGTGGAGGTGGCGCGCGATGAGAAGGGCGCCGTGGACGCAGCCAAGAAGCTGGTGGACGGCTACAACGCCATCAAGGACTTCTTCGACGAGCAGCGGGTGCCCGACGCACCGCTGTACGCCGACGGGTCGCTGCGCCGCGTCATGAATTCCTTCACTGACGCCCTGCGGACCCAGGCGTCCGGCAACGGCACCTACACCAGCGCCACGCTGGCGGGTCTGGTGCTCGATCGCACCGGCAAGCTGACCTTCAACGAAGACACCTTCAAGAAGGCCTACACCGAGAAGCCGGCGGAAATCGAAACGCTCTTCGGCATCGGCGGACTGGGCACCGCCTTCGTGACCGCCACCGACAACGCCACCCGCTTCGGCGAAGGCGCGATCAGCGTCAACATCCAGAACATCATCGAGAACGTCGCGTCGCTGAAGGACAGGGAAGTACTGGCGACCCGCCGCCTGGATGACCGGCGCCTGCGTCTCATTGAGCAGTACACGCGCATGGAAGAGGCGATGTCCCGCCTGCAGTCCCAGAGCAATTCGCTGATTGCCAGTGTACAGGGACTTCAGGGCGGCCAGCGCTAGCCGATACTAGTAGGGGAAGGGCAGCTCGCCCACCGTCGTTTCACCTTGCTTCCGCCACGCGTCACATGTCATACGGCACCATGCAGGCGAACTACCGCGAGATGGAGATTCACGCCGCCTCGCCCGAGAAGTTGCTCTGCATCGTCTTCGAACAGCTGGTCGTGAACCTCGAGCGCGCGCGCATCGCCATTGAGCGCAAGGACATCGAATTGCGGGTGGTGTCGTTGCGCCGCGCCCGCGAACTGGTGACCGAGCTCCTCACCACACTCGACGTGGAGAAGGGTGGCCAGTTGGGTGTGGATCTCGCCGGGATCTACCAGGTCATGCTCTATGAGCTGGTGGACGTGGGCATCCGCGGCGACCTCAAGGTCATGAAGCAGCTCATCAACATTGCCACGGCGTTGCGCGACGGGTTCACCGGCGCCGCGCAGCAACTGGCAGCGCAGCGGCTCAAGACGGCCTGATGCGCCCCGACTTTCAGCAGGCCCTGCTGGCCATGCAAAGCGCCCGCAACGCCAGTCCGGCGCCATCACGTCGTAGGGAGGCCGCGCGCGAGGCGCTGGCCCTTTGCGCCGGTGCCGACGCGCTGGCGCGGGAGGCGGCCGCCACGGCGCTGGCTGATGAACACCGCCTGCTGGCCCTGCTCGAGCAACGCGACGAAATGCTGCAGGACCTGGCCGAGCAGTTGCTCATCCTGCGCACGGAACGTCCCACCGCCGACAGTATGCTCTACGCCGCCACCGAGCGGGTGGTGGACGATGCCGACGCGCTGATCGCGGAGGTTTGTTCGGCCGTGAGCACGTCGCACCAGGTGACGCTGGACCTCGCGGCCAAGGTGGCGCGCCGCACCGAGGAGATCCGCGCCGAGCTGGACGCCGTGCAGCGCACCTCGGTGGCGAGCGTCGGCTACGGGGCCGTGGCCGCCCCGCGCCTCGTGGACCGGTTCCGCTAAGGCGCTCGCTGAGCCTTCAGCCTGCGTGACCACCCTCCTCCTCCCTCGAGGGCGGTCAGGCAGACGGAGATCCGACCATGACCCACGATCCGGACGTCTTTGGACAGCTGTTGCAGGAGAAGTTGCAGGAACTCGACAACGCGGCGGCCGAGGAAGCGGCGCTGGCGGTCGATGAGATTGAGCAGTTGCGGTTGCAGGCCGCGCACCTCGTCACAGGGGTGACCGGCCACCCGTGGCCCACCGGGGCCGCGGTGCACTACCAGCAGGACCCGGGGGCGCCCACCGCGGCGCCGCCAACCCTCGATATCCGTTGGCCGGCCCGTCCCCCGCGACCGCGGTGACGGACTGGAGATGTCGAGATCTCGTCGGGCGACAGGGACGTCGCGTTCCGCACAACGGAAAACTGGTTCAAGGTAAAGTTACGGACCGACGCTGCCGATAGTCCCCAGTAGGAGGAGGAACCCCTATGAAGATCAACAGCTACATCGACTCTCTGCGCATTACGCCGACGAGCTCCCCGGCCGTCCAGCGTCCCGTTCAGGAAGTCCAGCAGGTCCCGGCCCCCAAGCCGGTGAAGTCGGACTCGGTCCAGATCTCGGACGAAGCGCGGCGCATGAGCGCGGCGCCCCGCGAGTCGCTCGATCCCGAGCGCATCGCCGAGCTTCGGCAGAAAGTCTATTCGGGCGCCTACAACACCCTGGATGTGGTGGACCAGGTCGCCCGACGCATCCTGACCCGCGGCGATCTCTAACGCCGCTCCCTTGATTCCGGCGACCCCAGGAGATTGGCGGTTATGAAGTTCCTCGTCGTAGACGACTCGGCGACCATGCGTCGCATCGTCATCAACTCGCTGCAGCGCATCGGCTACAACGACACCGTCGAAGCCGGCGACGGTCAGGAAGCCCTGGCCAAGTTCGACGCGTCCATCGCGTTCGTCATCACCGACTGGAACATGCCGAACATGAGCGGGACGGAGTTTACCAAGGTGCTGCGTTCGCGGGACGATGGACGTTCGGTGCCCGTGTTGATGGTGACGGCGCGTTCGGTCAAGGAGGACATCCTCACGGCCATGGAAGCGGGCGTCAACAACTACATCGTCAAGCCCTTCACGCCGCAGGTGCTCAAGGAGAAGATCGATGCGCTCCTGCCTGCTGCGGCCGCCTGAGGATCGATCAATGTCCAGTCCCCGCGCCCATGAAGTGCTGTACGAATCGGAGGCGGCCCTCCGCCTCGTCGATCAGGAATTGAGCGGTATGCACGACGCGCGCGATGCAGCGCCGCCGCCGACTCCCACTATTTCGCTTTCGGACTTGCCCAACATCCTGGAGCAGGCCAACGCGCAGATTCTGAATGTGCTCGCCCGTCTCCGGGAGAGCCGCGCGGCCCTGCAAACGACGGCGCTCGAGCGCCTGCAGACCACTCATGAGAAGATCCGCGAAGTCACCTCGGCCACCGAGGACGCCGCGATCAACATCATGGACGCCTGTGACCGGGCGACGCAGATGGTGGACGAACTCGACACCATCGATCAGGCGGAGACTCCTGATCGCGACAAGGCCACCGGCATCCGCGCGAACCTGCGTGACGAGCTGTTCCTCATGATGGGCGCGCTGCAGTTCCAGGACATCACGTCCCAGCAGCTGGCGCATGCGTCGTCGGTGCTGGTGGACATGGAGCAGCGTCTGCTCGACGTGGCGCGCCTGTTCGACCACAACGTGGACACGGGCCGCATCTCGCTGCGCAAGGACGCGGTGGACGAAGCGACCTTCGATCCGAACGCGACCACGCGCAACGCCGAAGGGCGTCAGGCGCTGGCCGACGAAATCTTCACCGCAGTGAAGGCTCCCGCGGCGTGATCCCCCCGGTCATGCCCGGGTGACACGGCCCGCACTCTTCCGAGAGTGCGGGCCGTTCACTTTTTGTGCACCTGGGCCTCCCCCGCGGCGTCCACATATTGGACGGTAAACCTGTGTGGGGGCGCGACCGATACTGCAATGCAGAGACGCCGCGTCCGAATGGACGTCGGCACGGCCCCCTTTGCAGGCAAGCGTCCGTGTCCCCACTGAACCTCGATGATGCCGCCACGCTGCTGATGCAGCTGGAGGCAACCGACACCGCCGATCTCGCAGTTCTGCGTGATGCGCTCACCGATCTCGCATTCGAGAATCGTGTGCCGCTGCGCGCGCAGCCTCACGTGGCCAAGGCGGCGCGTGTGCTCGGCACGATCGTGAATGGTACGGCCGCGGATGTACAGGCCGCCTTCACGGAAGTCGGGCAGTCGATTGAAGAAGCCATGAAGATCTGCGACGCGGCCACGCCACCGGCCGCGGTTGGTGCGGTGCCCGTTGCCCAGGCGCTGGCCGGCACGGTGAACGGCGCGACGGCGATTGCGGTGGCGTCGGGGGCGCTCAAAAAGCAAACGCAAACGGCGGAAGCCGAGACGGCAGAAGCCACAGTGGCAGAAGCCGCAGTGGCAGAAGCCGTGCTCCCGCCTCCTGCGGTTGAGGCTTCTGTAGTAGTGGCTGCTGCTCCTGTGGCTTCCGTGGCGCCGGCTCCCGCTGTTTCGCGGCATCAGCCGCCTGCCCATAGCCAGACCGAGCGTCTTCCCGACGATGCCGACCGCGATCTGCTGCCGGACTTCATCACGGAAAGTGTCGAATGCATCGCGGCTTCCGAGGCGGCGCTGCTCTCCCTCGAGGAGAACCCGAGCGACGAGGAAGCGGTCAACACGGTGTTCCGCGCCTTCCACACTGTGAAGGGCACGTCGGCCTTCCTTGGTCTCACGCGTATCGCCGAATTCGCGCATGAAGCGGAGTCGCTGCTGAGCCGCGTACGCGACAAGGAAATTGCGTACACGCAGGGCTGCGCGGATCTTTCGCTGCGCTCGGTCGACATGCTCAAGGATCTGCTGGACGTGGTGGAGAAGGCGCTGTCGGGTGATGGCCGCCTGCCCCTGCCGGCCGGTTACCACGAACTGCACCAGGCGCTTGCCTCGTACGATCCGGCGCGCGATGCAAACGGCGTCACGCTGGCCATCGTGCCGGCCGCCGAGGACATCTTCCCGGCGCCGTCCGACGCCGCCTCTGGCGACCATGGCAGCGCGGTGTCCGCGCGCGCCGAGTCGGGTCAGGCCGCTTCCCGCAAGTCGGGCGAATCGAACGCCGACGCCACCATTCGCGTGCGCACCGATCGTCTCGACCGACTCATCGACATGGTGGGTGAGCTGGTCATCGCGCAGTCCATGATTGCCGGTGACGAGACCATCGATACCAGCACGCAGTACGAACTGCAGCGCAAAGTCACGCATGCCGGCAAGATCGTGCGCGAGTTGCAGGATCTCTCCATGTCCATGCGCATGGTGCCGCTGCGTCCGACGTTCCAGAAGCTCGCCCGCGTGGTGCGTGACACGGCCACCAAGGCCGGCAAGACCGTGCAGTTCACCACCGAGGGCGACGACGTCGAAATCGATCGCAACATGGTGGACCGCCTCGGCGATCCGCTGGTGCACATGGTGCGCAACGCCGTCGACCATGGCGTGGAGCCGCCGCACGAGCGCACGGCCAACGGCAAGAATGGGCTGGGCCAGGTGCGCCTGCATGCCTACCATGCCTCGGGCAACGTGGTCGTCGAGCTCATCGACGACGGACGTGGCCTGCATCGCGACAAGATCGTGAAGAAGGCCATCGAGAAGGGCCTGATCGAGTCCGACAAGGGCATGAGCGACAGCGACGTGTTCAATCTCATCTTCGCGCCGGGGTTCTCGACGGCCGAGAAGATCACGGACATCTCCGGTCGTGGTGTGGGCATGGATGTGGTGCGCCGGAATCTCGAGGAGATTCGTGGCCGCATCGACATCACCTCGGCGCCCGGCAAGGGCACCACCTTCTCCATCCGTCTGCCGCTCACGCTGGCCGTGACCGACGGCATGCTGGTGCGCGTGGGCAGCGAGCGCTTCATCATCCCGCTCACGCACATCCACATGTCGTTCCGCCCCGAGCCCAGCATGCTGAGCACGGTGGTGGGCAAGGGCGAGATGGTGCTGCTGCGCGGCGAGCTGATGCCCGTCGTGCGCCTGCACCGGCTCTTCGATGTGCCGGATGCCGTGGAAAGCCCGCTCGAGGGGCTGCTCATGATCGTGGGCGATGGCAACAAGCGCACCGCCCTGCTCGTGGATGACCTGCTCGGACAGCAGCAGGTGGTGGCCAAGGCCATCGGTGACGGCCTCGGCAAGGTGCCGGGTGTGAGTGGTGGCGCCATCCTCGGCGATGGTCGGGTCGGCCTCATTCTCGACGTCAACGAGACCGTGGCCCTCGCGCAGAACACGGACAGCAGTTCCAGCCTGACCCGCAGCGTCGCGGCCTGAGCACCACCTCGCAGCATTTCGCACTGCAGCTCCGCCGCCGGGGCGCCGATACCTCCTTTGTACGGGTCATGCGACCCGGCGATCTACTCAACCCATCGAGCGAGCCATGAGCACGCACAGCGATTCCACGACCCTGACCCAGTCCCGCGCCGGCAAGTATCTCACGTTCTTCCTCGCGGGCGAGGAATACGGTCTCGAGATTCTCAAGGTCAGCGAGATCATCGGCCTGCAGCCCATCACGCGCGTGCCCCGCATGCCGGAGTTCGTGCGCGGCGTGATCAACCTGCGTGGCAAGGTCATTCCCATCACGGATCTGCGCCGCAAGTTCGGCATGGCGGCCGAGGACTCCGAGGACAGCTGCATCATCGTTGTGCAGATGCGCGGCATCCAGACGGGCATCGTCGTCGATCGGGTGAGCGAAGTCGTGGCCGTCGCCGAAGGCGACATTGAAGATGCGCCGAGCTTCGGCGCCGGCATCCGCACCGAATTCCTGCTGGGCATCGGCAAGGCGGGTGGCCGCGTGAAACTGCTGCTCGACATCGACAAGGTGCTGGCGACGAGCGAAATCGAGGCCCTGCAGGCCGCGCAGCAGGCGGCCTGATTCGCTGCGTCTGACACCCGGCGGCCCCGGTCGCCGGGTGTCGTCAGCGCCCCACATGCGACGCAGCGATGACGCTGCCCGATGTCTGCGCGACTGCCCCAGTAGTCCCGTCCAATGACTGCCCCCGGAACCAGCGCCCTGTTCGCCGAATGCGAACTGACGGCGACGCAGTTTGCGCGCATCACGCGCCTTCTCCACGATCATGCGGGCATCCGCATGCGCGAGGGGAAGGAAGGCCTGGTGCGTGCACGACTCACCAAGCGGCTGCGCAAACTCGGGTTGTCCGATTTCGATGCCTATCTGACGTTCGTCGAGCAGGAGCCGTCGCGCCGCGAGTTTGCGGAAATGATCGACGCGCTGACGACGAACAAGACGAGCTTTCTGCGCGAGGCCACGCACTTCGATTTTCTGCGTGACGCGGTGTTCCCCCATCTCGACGGCCCCGTGCGCATCTGGAGCGCCGGCTGCTCGAGCGGGGAGGAGCCCTACACGCTGGCCATGCTCTGCCAGGAGACGTTTGGCGGCAGCAGTGCGCGGGACGTGAAGATCCTCGCCACCGACATTTCGCATCGCGTGCTCGCGACGGCCAAGGCCGGCGTGTATCCGGTGGACGGCATGCAGGACGTCCCCGCCGCGTGGCTGCAGAAGTACTGGGCCAAACGCAGCGAGGCCACGGGGCGCGCCGTGTACGAGGCGCAGCCGGCCCTCCGCCGCCTGGTGCACTTCGCCAAGCTCAACCTGATGGAGCAGTGGCCCATGCGCGGGCCCTTCGATGCGATTCTGTGCCGCAATGTCATGATCTACTTCGACAAGGCCACCCAGCAGCAGCTCGTCGAGCGCTACTGGGCCCTGCTGCGGCCCGGTGGGCATCTGTTCGTCGGGCACTCGGAGAGTCTCACCGGTCTCACGCACCGCTTCCGGTACGTGCAGCCAGCCGTCTACGTGAAGTAGCCATGGGGACCGCCGCGCCCGTGCGTCCCACGGAAAAGGTGGTCGGTGTGGCCGACCTCAAGGTATCGAACGTGCCGGGTGAGCGTCTTATCACATATGCCCTCGGCAGTTGCCTGGGCATCGTGGTGCACGACCCGGTGGCCGGCGTGGCCGGCATGCTGCATGTGATGCTCCCCACGGGGACCATCGATCCTGCGAAGATGGCGGACAAACCCGCCATGTTCGTGGACAGCGGCGTGCCGCTGCTGTTCAAGGAATGCTACAAGCTGGGCGCCAGGAAGGAGCGCATGCAGGTGAAGGTGGCCGGCGGAGCCCATGCCGGCGCGCGCGAAGAAGACGACAGATTCCAGATCGGCAAGCGCAACATGATCGCGCTGCGCAAGCTGCTCTGGAAGAACGGCGTGATGATTCACGCGAACGACACGGGCGGCGTGCAGACGTCGCGCACGATGTGGGTGGACGTGACCACCGGTGAGGTCACGCTCAAGATCAACGGCACCGAAAGCACGCTCTGACACGCGGACCGACACATGGCATTCAACGTACTGGTGGTGGACGACAGCGCCGTGATGCGGCAGATGGTCGTCCGGACGCTCAGGATGAGCGGCCTCCCGCTGGGCACGGTCCACGAGGCCGGCAACGGGGAGGAGGGGCTGTTCATCCTGCAGGAGCAGTGGGTGGACCTGCTGCTGCTCGACATCAACATGCCCGTCATGAACGGCGAGGAGATGCTGCGGCGTCTGCGCGCCAATCCCGAGACGGAGCAGCTGCCGGTCATTGTGGTGTCGACCGAAGGCAGTGAAACGCGATTGCAGGCGCTGCAGGAGCTGGGCGCATCGATCGTTCGCAAGCCATTCGCGCCGGAGACCCTGCGCGAGACCATCCTGCGCATGACCGGAGTCACCGATGTCGAATACTATGGTTCAGTCCCTGTCGCGAGCGACGACAGCGACTTTTGAGGAGCTCGCGCTCCTCTTTCCGGAGCTCGAACTCTCGCCCGAACAGGCCGCGGCCCCGCTCGATGTGGCCGTGTCGGTGGACTTTCGTGGCCCGCTGACCGGCCGTCTGGTCGTGCGCGCGTCGCACGGCATTCTGCCGGCCATCACCGCCAACATGCTCGGCGCCGAAGAGTCGGAAAAGCTTCCGCTGCAGCGTGATGCGCTGGGCGAAGTGGCCAACGTGATCTGCGGCCATGTGGTGCCACTCATTGCTGGTGCCGATGCCGTGGTCAATCTCAGTGCGCCCCGGGTGCACGACGGGGGTGAGCTGCCCTCGCGCGATGAAGACGAACCGTCGGCCCGCGTCCAGGTGGGCCTCGAGGACGGCCGTGCCGAGACCGTTCTCTATCTCTTTCACACCGCTGGAGCCGCGTCAACCGCGTGAGCACGCTGCTGGCCTCACCTCATGGCGCAACGGGCGCCGCAGTCCCCGGGCGTACGCCCGGCGTGATTCGCGTGCTCGTCGTCGACGATTCGGCGCTGGTGCGACGCATCCTCACCGATGCGTTGTCGAAGCACGAGGACATCGAGGTGGTGGGCACGGCCACGGATCCCTATGTGGCGCGCGAGCGCATTGCGCAATTGCGCCCCGATGTGATCACGCTCGACATCGAAATGCCACGCATGGACGGCCTGTCCTTCCTGTCCAAGCTGATGCGGCACTTCCCGCTGCCGGTGGTGGTGTGCAGTTCGCTCACACCGCAGAACAGTGAGACGGCGCTGCGTGCACTCTCGCTGGGCGCGGTGGAGGTCATTGCGAAACCCGGCTCGTCGTTGGCGGCGGGTGATGTGGCGGAGGAACTCGCGCGGGCCGTGCGTGCGGCGTCACACGCGCGCGTCACCAAGCGGGTCGATGCACCAGAGCCCCCCGCGGTGCTGCGCCCTGCCATTGCCACGATCGACTCCACCAACAAGCTCATCGCACTCGGTGCGTCCACCGGTGGCACACAGGCGCTCGAAGTGGTGCTGCGCCGCTTCCCCGTTGATGCACCAGGCACGGTGATCGTGCAGCACATGCCCGAGCACTTCACGGCGTCGTTCGCGAAGCGACTGGACAGTGTGTGTCAGATGCGCGTGCAGGAGGCCAAGGACGGCGACTACGTCGTGCCGGGGCTCGCGCTGGTGGCGCCTGGTGGCAAGCACCTGGTGGTGCAGGCCAGCGGTGCACGCTGGGTGGCACGTGTGAAAGACGGACCCAAGGTGCATCACCAGCGGCCGGCCGTGGATGTGCTCTTCCAGAGTGTGGCGCGCAGTGCGGGCCGCAATGCGGTGGGTGCGATTCTCACCGGCATGGGCGCCGATGGAGCCAAGGGCATGCTGGCCATGCGCGAGGCGGGCGCGTACACGGTCGCGCAGAATGAGGAGACCTGCGTGGTCTACGGCATGCCGCGGGAAGCGGTCAAGCTCGAGGCGGCCGTGGATGTGCTGGCGCTTGAACGGATAGCCGAGGCGTTGCTCACGCACACGCACTCGTCGGTGCACGCGCTTACGCCATAATTCACGTTTGACATTTGAGACTTCAGAAATGAGAAGTGCGAATTGGGAGGATGAGACAGAAATAGATCAATGAGAGATGAGCAACCAATGAAAAGGGAAACGGGAAGTGCTGCGGCAGGGACTGCGGTCGGGGTTTGGGTCGGGGTTTGGGTCGGGGTTTGGGTCGGGGTTTGGGTCGGGGGCGTTGGCCGCCGGCGCCAGATTGGAGACCGCCTCAGGCTGGCCCGGAGGGCGACAGGGGCAGCGTGATGCCCACGCGCGTTTCGCCATCCGCACGCTCAACCGCCAGCGCGCCGCCAAGGGCAAGAGCAAAAGCGTTGGTGAGGGCGAGCCCCAGGCCCGCACCGCGCACGCCATTCTTCGACGTCACGAAGGGTTCACCGACTACCGGCAGCGACGACGGGAAGCCTGGGCCCGGGTCGCACACCACGATGGACACCGCGTCGCCCGCGCGCGCGAGACGCACCGCAACCGTCGACCCTGCCGGCGCGGCGTCGTTGGCGTTGCGCAGCAGTTCGATCAGGACCTCACGGAACCAGACCGGGTCCGCATGAACGTCAGCGCCGGTCTGGCCGTTGACCTGCACCGGCCGTGTTGGCAGCTCACGCGCGAAGGCCTCCACGGCCTCGGTCACCGAGTGATCCACCGGGACCGCCACGCGCTTCATGCTGCCGGCCCGCGCGAAACGCGTGACCCGCTGCAGATATTGCACCATGCTCTCGGCAGCCCGCTGAATCTCCGCGACGTCGGCATGCGTGGGCGAGTCCGCCGGCAGCTCGGAGAGCAGCAGCTCGCTGTAGGTGCGCACGACCGTGGAGAAGTTGTTCAGGTCGTGCGAGATCCGGCGTGCAAACCGGATGAGGGTCTCGTCGGCAACCGCTGGTGTCGTGTCTGGCATGGGAGGGGTAGAATATGGACACGCTAGCTGCAGCCGGCCGCCTGCACCATAGGGCGAACGCCCGAGTCCGCTTTCCCTGCCCCTCCGTTACACCACCCGCCCTTCATCTTTCCGGAGTCCCCGATGCGTTCCCGACTTTCCAGGATCGGACTTGTAGTCCTACCTGCACTCCTCGCCATGCCGCAGGCCGTGCAGGCACAGGCAGTCATGACGGTGGACCAGCAACTCGCCTCGGCAGTGCTGCCCCTGCCGGCGGAAATGCGCGAAGGGGCCGGCGTCATGGGGTACAAGGCGGCCGGCAAGCTCGAACTGCTGCGGCCCGTCAAAAACGGCATGCTCTGCCTGGCCGATGATCCGGCCGATGACCGCTTTCACGTGGCCTGCTATGCCGACACCATCGATCCCTTCATGGAGCGCGGACGCGAATTGCGTCGCCAGGGCGTGACCGGCGCCAAGGTGGACACGATGCGCTTCGCCGACATCCGCAGCGGCAAGCTCAAGATGCCCGAGAAACCAGCCGCGCTCTATCAGATCACGGCGCCCAAGAACGCCTACAACGTCGCGACCAGAACCATCACCGGCGGCACATCGAGCATGGTGGTGTACGTGCCGTTTGCGACCGGTGAATCGACCGGACTCAGCACCAGGCCGTCGAACACCTCGCCATGGCTCATGCTGCCCGGCACGCCCAAGGCGCACATCATGTTCACGGCCACGATGTGATGGCCAGGCCGGCGCGCGTACGACTCACGCGCCGATTGCTCGATCAGGCGCAAGACGAACTGGCGGCGGCCGATGTCCGCATGGCCGCCGTCATCGAGCAGGTTGGACCCTGCACGATGTTGCCGCGACGTGAAGGCACGCACTTCGGGCATCTCGTGCGCAACATCGTGTATCAGCAGCTCTCGGGCGGCGCCGCGGCCACCATTCACGGCCGCTTCGCCGAGCGACTGGGCGGCGATCCGCATGCGCCGCATCCCGAACAGGTGTTGGCGCTCGACGAGGCCAGCATGCGTGCCTGCGGCTTGAGCAGCGCCAAGGCGCGCGCCATTCGGGACCTGGCGCAGCATGTGGTGGAGGGCCGACTGCCCATCGAATCGCTGGACACGCTCGACGATCAGGCGGTCATCGACGCACTGGTGCCGGTGCGTGGCATCGGGCCGTGGACGGCGCAGATGTTTCTCATGTTCCGTCTCGGCAGGCCCGACGTGCTGCCCGTGCTCGATCTCGGTGTGCGCAAGGGCGCGCAGCGCATTTATCGCACGCGCGCGCTGCCCGACGCCGCACGACTCGAGAAGATCGCGCGGAACTGGCGCCCGTGGGCCAGCGTTGCCAGTTGGTATTGCTGGCGTGTGCTGGATATCGACGACGCGGGTGGCTGGTAGCATCGCGATCGCGGCGGAAGCGCCATGCAGTTGCCGCGCGACCGCCGCGCGACGGCATCACGCGCATTCCTGTGGTCATCGCCTTGCCAGGACCCATCATGCACGAGTTCTCCCAGCGCTCCACCTATCCCGTCCCGGTCGACGAGCTCTTCGCCTGGCATGAGCGACCCGGCGCATTTCTGCGTCTGTCTCCGCCCTGGGACGCGCCCGAAGTCGTGAAGCAGGAGGGTGGCATTCGCGATGGCGCGCAGGTGGTGGTGCGCGTGCAGGCCGGGCCGGTGCCCACCACCTGGCATATCGAACACCGCGACTACATCGCCAACCGGCAGTTCCGCGATGTGCAGCGTGAGGGTCCCTTTGCGCATTGGGTGCACACCCATCGCTTCGAGCCGGTGGAGCCAGCCGTCAGCGCGCTCGAGGACCACATCGCCTACGCGCTGCCGCTCGGTGCGTTCGGCGACACGTTCGGCAAGAACTTTGTGCATGACACGCTCTTGCGCGTGTTCCGCTATCGGCACGCGGTGCTGGCTGGCGACATCGCACGCCACGCAGCGTATGCCAATCGCCCCAGGCTCACGGTAGCCATCACCGGCGCCAGTGGCTTCATTGGACGACAGCTCGCGGCCTTCCTGTCCACTGGCGGACATCGTGTGCTGCGCATCGGGCGTGGGCCAGTGGTGCCCGGCGTCACGGACATCTCGTGGAATCCCGACCGTGGGCAGCTTGATGCGGCCGCGCTCGAGGGGGTGGATGCCGTCGTGCATCTGGCCGGCGCGTCCATTGCCGATCGCTGGACAAGTGCGCACCGTGCAGCCATCAAGACCAGTCGGGTGGAAGGCACGTCACTGCTGGCGCACACGCTGGCCAAACTTTCGCGCAAGCCTGCGGTGTTGCTGAGCGGATCGGCCATTGGCATTTACGGCGCGCAGCGTGACGAGGAACTCAACGAACGCAGCGCGCTCGGCACCGACTACCTCGCGGAGGTCGGCAAGGCCTGGGAAGGCGCCACCGAACCGGCGGCGCGCGCCGGCATTCGTGTGGTGCATCTGCGCACCGGTATCGTCCAGGGCGCCGCAGGCGGTGCGCTGGCCAAGCAACTGCCGCTGTTCAAGTATGGTGCGGGTGGGCCGCTGGGTGATGGCTCGCAGTGGCTCAGTCCCATCGCGCTCGACGATCATATCGGCGCCATGCACTTCTGTCTCTGGCACGACACGGTGCACGGTCCCGTGAATCTCGTGGCGCCCACGCCGGTCACCAACGCGGAATTCACGCGCACGCTCGCAGATGTGCTGGATCGTCCGGCGTTCCTGCCGGCGCCGGCCTTCGCGCTTCGACTGGCGCTTGGGCGCGAGATGGCGGACAGCACGGTGCTCGCCAGCCAACGCGTCGTGCCTGCGGTGCTGCAGGCGGCGGGTTTTGCATGGCGACATCCGTCGCTGGCGGACATGCTGCGCTTCGAGCTTGGTGTGGCGTGATGCCGTGGCCCGACACAGGCACTTGTGTTGCGGCCAGATCGTCAACAGCTCACGCAGAGGGGCGGAGGACCGCAGAGTTCGCAGAGAGGCGCGGTCGGGGTTGAACAACCTTGTCGCGGATGACACGGATGAAGCGGAAACAGCACGGATTAGAGCTTCAATTGTTGTTGATCCGTGTTTTTTCCGCCCCATCCGCGTCATCCGCGAAACGAACCATGACCAGGACCTTGACCAGGACCAGGACCGCTTCTCTCAGCGCCCTCTGCGGTTCTCTGCCCCTCTGCGTGGGCTGTTAACGAGCCTCGAGTACGCACCACAGCCTGTGGTCCCCGAGAAACTCGCCGAAGATTGACACTTCCGCGCGGCTTGTCCCGTAGGGATCATCAAGACCATGACCGTCATCATCATCGAAAGCGTCCTGTTCATCGCCCTGCTGGCGGTGGGGGGCGCTTTTGTCGCCACGGCCCTTGGTATCACGCCGTGGGGTCGGCGCCTGCGGCAAACGGCCAATCGCAAGCGGATCGACAAGCAGGCCGAGCTCACCTGTCCCCTTCACGGGTTGCAGCGCGAGGAAGATCTCGTGCGGCTGCCCACAGGTGAGCCTTTGTGTCCCAAGTGTTACGAGGAGGCAGTCCATGGCCACATCGGTTGATGCCACCATCGAGGGGCTGCGCAGTGCCATGCGCAACTCCATGAGTGGCAGCGGGCGCGGCGGCGGCGTGAGTGGTGGGGGCGGCGGCGGTGGCGTATTCCGGCGCCTGGGGCTCGGTATTGTCGGCCTCGTGGCTCTGCTCCTGCTGCTGCGGCCCACCGTGGCCTACATCGAACCCGGGCACGTGGGCATCGTCATCAACCGCGCGGGCGGCGGTGTGTCTCCGCAGCCTCTCGGTCCGGGCTTCCACCTGCGCAATCCGCTGTTCACGCAGATTCAGGAGTATCCCACGTTCATGCAAACGCTCGTGCTCACCCGTGACATCACGTCGGGCAGCGGGCGCAACGACGAAATCAACGTGAACTCGGTGGAAGGCCAGCCGCTGTCACTCGACGTGTCGATGTCGTTCGAGCTGGATGGTGCCAAGGTGCCGGCGCTGTATCAGACGTTCCGCACGGATGTGCAGACGATCGCGCAGGGCTTCATCAAGCAGGCCATCCGTCAGTCGCTGCAGGAAGTGGTGGGGCAGGAGGAGATCGCGGCCATTCTCGGTCCCAAAAAGGCCGAGGTGGTGACGCAGACACAGGTGCAGCTGCAGAAGCGACTCGATCCCTACGGCATCAGCGTGAAGCAGTTCACGCTGAACGAATTCCGCGCGCCGCAGGCGGTCATGGACGCGATCTCGCTCAAGAACGTCATGCAGCAGCAGGCGCTCACGGCGCAGAACGAGCTGCAGAAGAACACCTTCCAGGCGCAGGGCGACAGCATCAAGGCGGCGGGTCGGGCCAAGGCCATTCTCACGGAGGCCGAGGCGCAGGCCAAGGCCAACGAACTGCTCTCGCGCAGCATCACCGGCAACCTGGTGCAGTACGAAATGGCGAAGCGCTGGAACGGCCAGATGCCGCAGGTCACTGGCGGTGGCTTGCCCATGCTGCAGTTGCCCGGCAGCAGCAAGACGCCCTAAGCTTCGGCATGCCAACTGTATCGTTCGACACGCTGCCGGACTCGGCGCGGCTGTGGGTGTTCGGCGCGGCGTCTCCCGTCACGGGGGACGCCGCGTCGCGTGTGTTGCGGACCGTCGATGCGCATCTCGCCGTGTGGCGCGCACACGGTGTGCCGCTGGTCTGCGCGCGCGACTGGCGTGATGATCGTTTTCTGGCCATCGCGGTGGATGAGCAGGCCAGTCAGGCGTCCGGATGTTCCATCGACGCGCTGTTCCGGCAATTGCAGACCGTGGAGGCTGAGCTGTCGGTGTCGCTGGTGCCAAGCGGCCTGGTGTACTGGCGCCGCCCCGATGGGGCAATTGTCGCCACCGATCGGGCGTCATTTCGTTCGGCCATTGCAGCGGGTGAGGCTGGTCCGGATACCTCCGTGTTCGACACACTCATCACCACGGTGGGCGAGTGGCGTTCACAGTTCGAGCGCCCGGCGCGGGATTCCTGGCACAAGCGCTGGCTTGCCTGATCGTTTGGGAGAACGGCGGTCGGGGTTCAACAGCCCTGTCGCGGATGACGCGGATTGGACGGAAACGACACGGATCAGCTGCAACGTGCGCCGTGGCGTGAACGTTGTTCATTGTTTCTTATCCGTGCTGTTTCCGCCAAATCCGTGTCATCCGCGACAAGGTTGTTGAAAAGTCCTTCTGCCACACCAGCACTCGTCGTGTGGCCGGATCGTCAACAGCTCACGCAGAGAAAAGGAGGCCGCTGAGGGCGCAGAGCACTGCAGTCAGAGCTGTCGCGAATGATGCCACTCAGGCCAACCACGCATCCCGGTGCTCGGCCACAAACGCATCATCCACCAGTTCCGGATACTGCGCAGACAACCGCGCAATGGCCTCGGCCTGCCCTGGTGACAAGCGTTCGTGTGTGTCAAACGTCCAGCAGCCACGCACCAGACCCTGCAAACGCAGCACCTCGAGGATGCCCGGCAGACAGCCGGTGTATCCATGCGCCGCGTCGAAGATCACGGCGTTGGCCATGGTCAGCGCGGCGCCGCGCGTGAGCCACGCGCGCGGGACGGATGTGGCGCCAGACGCGCGCCAGTCCTGCATCTCGCGCAGCATGGATACCGCGCGATGCGTCCACACGGCCCACTGCCCAAGCAGACCGCCTACAAAGTGCCGCGTATACGCGCGTCCCCCGCTCGTGACTGGCACATCAGTCACCAGGTCGGACACGATCGCGTCGTCGTTGCCCGTGTACAGTGCAATGTCGTCGCGGCCCGCGTCGGCGAGCGCACGCACCACATCGAGTGTGGCGTAGCGGTCGAACGGCGCAACCTTGATGGCCACCACCTGCGGAATCTCCGCGAACTCCCTCCAGAACGTGTAGGAAAGTCGGCGTCCGCCAACCGCAGGCTGCAGGTAGAAACCAAACAGCGGGATGGCCTCGGCCACCCGCCGGCAGTGCGCAAGAATCTGCACGTCCGTGGCGTCACGCCACGCACCGAGCGAGAGCAGCCCGCAGTGATAGCCGAGTGCGAGCGCCACCTGGGCTTCACGCAGCGCCTGGGCCGTGTCACCAAGGAGTCCGGCCACACGCACGAAGGGCCGCGGTGACGAAGCCAGGGCCGCCGTCGCGGTCTCCGCCGCGAGTTCGAGCACCGGCCGATACAGGCCGATCTTGTCGTCGTGGATGGGAAAGCCGGTGGTGTGCACACCCACCGCTATGCCACCCGCACCCGCAGCCACGTAGTAGCGCGTGAGTGCGCGCTGGTGCGCTTCGTCCATGGTGCGCGAGGGCGTGAGCGCCAACGGGTGTGCGGGAATGACAAGCCCCGACTGCAGCGCCCCGCGCATGGAGAACGCGGGTGTTGCGTCAGAAACGCCCATCGCGCACCTCGAACTTTGTCGGCTTGTTCAGCAGACGCCCATTGCTGCGCATCCAGTCCACCGCCCAGGCGCACAGGGTTTCCAACGGCAGGGCGGTGTACGGCAGTTCGTCGCCCAGACGATGCACGTTGGCCACCAAGGCCTCATCGCCTTCGCGTCCGGCAAATCGTGGCGACACACCCGCGTACAGCGCGCAGCGTTCGGCGATCTCACGCACGCGCACCATGGGCCCGGTGACATTGAGTGCCGTGGCCGGCGCACTGGCCACAGCCAGCCCGCGCAACGCCAGGCGGTTGGCATCACCCTGCCAGATCACGTTCACCCAACCCGTGCTGAGGTCCACCGGCTCGCCGTGCAGCACCTTGCGCGCGATTTCGGTGACCACGCCGTAGCGCAGGTCACAGGCATAGAACAACCGATACAGGAGCAGTGGGGAACCCGTTCGCCGCGTCACGCTCTCGAACACCCGTTCGCGGCCTATGGTGCTGGCGGCATACTCGCCATCGGGCACCAGACCATCACCCTCCTGCGAGCCACCGCGTGACACGGCGCTTCGTCCATACACGTTGCCCGTGGAGAAGCACACGATACGCGCACCGGCATAGCGCTCGGCGGCATGGACGCTCGCCACCACGTTGTGCGTCCAGGTGCCAACCGGGTCACCGGTGGTGCCGAACTTCTGTCCTGCCATCCACAACACATTCGCGGCGTAGGGCAGCGCTGCCACCTGCTCTGGGTCGGCAAGATCCGCACGCAGTACCTCGACGCCTGATGCCGCGAGGGCCTCCGCTGCGCCGGTGTCACTGAAGCGCGAAACGGCCATCACCCGCCGCGCGCTGATGCCCAGCGCACGACGCGCCATGCGCGCGACGGTGGGGCCCATTTTGCCGCCAGCGCCCAGCACGATGACATCGCCGTCGAGCGCGGTGAGTGCGTCAATCGTTTCCTGATCGGGACGCGAAAGGCGCTCGTCGAGCGCCTCCTCGGTGGCCGGGACCTGATCGTGCGCCATGCTCACACGATGCGCGCTACACGCCGGCCGGTTCGGCGGCTTCCCGCGGTGCCATGTGGATGCCCAACTCCGCCGCCAGCGCACGCCGCCCCGCTTCGATGCGCTCACGCGTCTTGGCCTTGAGTGTCGGGATGTCGTTCAGGGTCATGCCGGTGGTGTCGATGGGTTCGAGCACCTGCGCCATGGCGCGCGCGCGCAGAAACTTGAACGTGCCCTTGGCCATCGCGTTGCGCGTGCCGGCCACTGCAATGGGCAGCACCGGGGCCTGGGCCTCGATGGCCAGACGGAAGGCACCGTCCTTGAAGGGCAGCATCTCCTGTGTGCGCGAGCGCGTACCCTCGGGGAAGATCATGACACTCACCCGCTTGGCCAGGCGATCACGGCACTGCGCAATGGCGTTGAGTGTGCTGTCCCGGTCACCGCGCACGAGCTTGATGTCGCCGGCCATCTGCATCATCCAGCCCATGCACGGAATCTTGAACATCGTGTCCTTGCTCAGCCACTTCATTTCCCAGGGAAAGAAGCTGATGAGGAAGACATCGGCGTAGGACTCGTGGTTGGCCACCACCACGTAGGGGCGACGTGGGTCGGCGAGGCGACCACGCACACGAAAGGACCAGAGCCCGTTGATGCGCGTGGCACACACCGCTACCAACCGGAAGGCGCGACCCGCCGCGTACCGCCCCTTGTCGAAGGGTGCGGTGAACGCGTACACGAGGGCCACGATTGGCGTCCCGACGATGACACACAGCACCGTCTCCGTCCACGCCCACCAGTTGAGCAGCGTGCCAATCATGGTGCGTCAGCCCTGTGGAAGGTCCGGGTTGTCCATGGGGTCGGCCGGATCGATGAAGCCCAGCTCCTTGTGCGACCCATCGCAGAACGGCTTCACCTTGGACGCGCCGCAGCGGCAGAGCGACATCGGGCGGCCTTCGGCACGGGGCGGAATGACCTTGCCCTCGTGGTCGAGCAACACGATCTGTGCTGCGTCTTCGGCGTTGATGCCAAGCGAACCGTTCTTGCGGACCGTAATGGTGATGGGCATGCGGATGTCGAGAGGGAAAGGAGTCGCGTTCGGCCTGTGCGAAATGCGGCCGGAACTGATTCAGGCGGCGAAGCGCTTGAGTCGCTGGATCATGGCGTTGAGACCCGCTTCGCGGGCACCCAACCCAATGTCGTTCATGAGTTGCCGCACAATATCCGTGGGCAGTGACTGCGTGACCGATGGCGGCTGGTCGTTGACGGCCGCAAACACGATGGCCAGAATGGCGGCCACGGTTGGCGACTGTCGAGCGTTGACGTCGGCATAGAAGTGCAGGGTGCCGTCGTCCTGATGTTCAGGAAAGATGTCCACACGCGTCTGACACTCGTGCACCGTGAAGGCTTCGCGGTCCAGCGCCGCGAACCGCTCCGGCAAGGGCTCGAGCTTGCGTGACCAGGCCAGCAGCGCCTGCATCTTGTCGTCCCGGCTGAGCAGACGAAACTGACGCAGGGTCTTGGCGAGGGCCGGCGGCATGCTGCCACCGTCGATCGTGCTGGAATCGGACATTCCTGAAAGATAGCGTGTTGGCGCAGCGGCACAGACCCGTTTGACGCGGACGCGCCGGCGAGTGACGATTGGGGAGCCCTGCAAACATACCGGCTCCCCCACATCCAGCTGGACGCCCCGTGCCCCGCACTCCCCTGCCCAAACTCCGTCGCTGCTGGATTCCGCTCATGCTGGCCTCGGCGCTCGGCGCCTGCCAGTCCGCGCAAGACGACGGCACAGTGGTCGGTACGCTGGAACAGGTGGAAGTGGATGTGGGACCGCTGCAGCCGGCCCGTGCCCTGCGCGTGCTCGTGGACGAAGGCGACGCGGTGACGATTGGCGACACGTTGGTGGTCTTCAGTACCCCCACCTTGGCGGCCACGGGTGAGCAGCTCGAGGCGCGGGCCGTGGCTGCCGCACGTGCGGCCGAGGAACTCGCTCGCGGCGCACGGCCGGCGGAAATCGGGCGGGCCCGGGCCGAGGCCGAGGCGGCGACCGCCGAGGCGGAGCGGGCGGCCGCCGACCTGGCGCGTCTGGAGCCCTTGGCGGCGCGTGGCGACATCAGCCGGCAGCAGTTGGGGGCAGCCCGCGCCGCGGTGCAGGTGTCGGCCTCGCGCCGCGATGCAGCGCGCGAGGCGTTGCGGCTGGTGGAGGAGGGAGCCCGGCGAGAGCGGCGCGAGGCCGCCGTAGCGGAAGCGCAGAGTGCGCGTGCGGCCGTAGAGGCCTGGCGGGCCACGGCTGGTGATCTCGTGTTGCGCGCACCGGTCGATGGTGTGGTGACCAGTCGGCACGTCGAACCTGGCGAGGTGCTCGGCGCAGGGCAAAGCGCAATTTCGGTTGGGCAGCCTTCGCGGCCCTGGGCGCGGGTCTATGTGTCGTCGGCCGTGCTGTCCCGTCTCAAGATCGGCGATTCGGTGACCGCCTGGCTGGACGGCGACAGTGCCCGCTTTGTGGGGCGCGTGGTGTCCGTGAGTTCGCGTGCGGAATTCACGCCGCGTGTGGCGCTTACCGAACAGGAGCGCGCCGATCTGCTGTTCGGTGTGAAGATCGAGTTCGCGGCACCTGTCGCGTCCAATGGCGCGACGCTGCGGGCTGGGCTGCCCATCACGGTGCGATTGCCGGCAGCGGCCGCGCCGTGAGTGCAGCCGCCGCGGGACCGGTTGTACGCACACACGCCCTGCACAAACAGTTTGGGGCATTGATCGCGGTGCATGGGCTCGATCTCGAAATTCCGCGCGGCCAGGTGTTCGGTCTGCTGGGGCCAAACGGCTCCGGAAAGACGACCACCATTCGCATGCTCTGCGGATTGGTTCTGCCAACGAGTGGCTCGGCCACCGTGGCGGGATTTGACATCAGCACACAGTCCGAGCAGGTCAGGCGACGCATTGGCTACATGTCGCAGCGCTATGGGCTGTATGACGAACTCACGGTGCAGGAGAACCTGCGCTTCTATGCCTCGGTGTACGGGCTGGTGGGACGCGCACGCGATCAGCGTTTGGCGGAGCACATCGCGCGCTTGGGACTCGGGGCGCGGCTCAAGCAGCGTGCCGGCACGCTGAGCGGTGGATGGAAGCAGCGTCTCGCGTTGGCCTGCGCCACGGCGCATCACCCCGACCTCGTGTTTCTCGACGAACCCACGGCCGGTGTGGACCCGGCAGCGCGTCGCACGTTCTGGGACACGATCTACGAGTTGGCGGGCAGCGGCACCACGGTGCTGGTGACGACACACTACATGGACGAAGCCGAGCGCTGCCAGCGGCTGGCCTTCCTGTCGCGTGGTCATCTGATTGGCGTGGGCACGCCGGCGGAAATTGTGCAGCAGTTTGGCGCACGCAGTGTGGAGGACGTGTTTGTCATGCTGCAGCAGCGTGACGAGCAGGAGGTGAAGGCATGACGGGCCGCGTGGACTCCGGTTTGCTGGCGCGCGTCCGTCGCTGGACCCTGTGGCCCATGCTCTGGAAGGAGTTTTTGCAGCTCCGTCGCGACCGGCTCACGTTTGCACTGATGACGGGGTTGCCGGCCATTCAGCTCATGCTCTTTGGCTACGCCATTCAAACGGACGTGCGCCGACTGCCCACGGTGGTGGTGGATGCCTCACGCACGGGCGAGAGCCGCGCGCTCATTCAGGTGTTGGAGAATACCGACAACTTTCGGGTGGTGGCGTCGGTATCGGGGCGCGAGGAGGCGCGGCGCTGGATTGAGCGTGGGGCCGCGCGCGTGGCACTGATCATTCCGCCGGAGTACCAGCGCGACATTCGTCGTGGACAGACGGGCCGGGCACAACTGCTCATCGATGCGGCCGATCCGCAGTCGAGTGGCGCAGCCATTGCCGGTGCGCAGCTTGCGGCGCAGGCACGCAGCGCGCAGCTGCTGGCAGAGCGTGTGGCCCTGCGCGCACCAGTGGAGATCCGCGTGCGGCCGTGGTACAACCCGGCGCAGAAGAGCGCCACGTTCATCGTGCCAGGCATCGTGGGCATTCTGCTCACCATCACCATGACACTCATCACCAGCACGGCCATCGTGCGCGAACGCGAGCGCGGCACGCTGGAGCAGCTCATCGTCACGCCCATTGGCAAGACCAGTCTCATGCTGGGCAAGCTCGTGCCCTTCGTGCTGGTGGGCTACGTGCAGATGTCCGTGGTGCTGTTGCTGGGCGTGCTGGTGTTTGACGTGCCCGTGCGTGGCAATCTGCTGCTCCTCTACGCCATTGCGCTGGTGTTCATCGTCGCCTCGCTTGGCGTTGGGCTGCTTATCAGCACCTTTGCGCGAAGTCAGGCGCAGGCCATGCAGCTCAGCTTCTTCTTCATGCTGCCCAACATTCTCCTGTCGGGCTACATCTTCCCGCGCGCGGCCATGCCCGAGCCGGCACAGTTTGTGGGGCTGGCGCTGCCGCTGACCTATTTCCTGGATGTGCTGCGGGGCGTGCTGCTCAAGGGCGTTGGGCTGCGTGACCTGCTGCCGCAGCTCGGGGCCCTCGCGGCGCTGGGGGCGGTGCTGCTTACGGGGAGCGTGCGAAGGTTCTCGAAGACGCTGGACTGACGCCGGCTTGGTGCATTCGGCGCAGTTCGGGAACCCTCGACCCGCCCAAGCGCTAGTATTGTAGATTGTCCCTCTTTCCCGACCGACCGATGCTCATTCGCCGACCCGACGACATCCCGTCCTCCGAAATTACTCCGGAAGGCCTGTACCAGAACCGCCGCGCCTTCATTGGCACGGCCGGAACCCTGGCACTTGGCGCCCTCGTCGCACCGGCCAATATGGGAGCAGCAGAGCGACAGAAAGACGACATTACGCCCGAAAAAGACGCCACGACGTACAACAACTTCTACGAGTTCGGCACCAGCAAGGAAGATCCGGCCGAGAACGCCAAGGACTTCCGCGCCACGCCCTGGACGGTGAATGTCGAAGGCCTCGTCAAGAATCCGCGGCCCTACGACATCAACGAGCTGCTGGGCCGACTGACCGTCTACGACCGCACCTACCGCATGCGCTGCGTCGAGGCCTGGTCGATGGTCATTCCGTGGCAGGGTATTCAGCTCCGCGACATCATCAACCGTCTTGAGCCCCTGCCCAGCGCCAAGTTCGTGGAGTTCACCACGCTGTTCGACCCGCGCCGCATGCCCGGCCAGCGGTCCGCGGTGCTGCCCTGGCCCTACAAGGAGGGCCTGCGCATGGATGAAGCCATGCATCCGCTCACGCTCTTTGCCACGGGCATGTACGGCAAGCCGCTGCCCAACCAGAACGGTGCCCCACTGCGTCTGGTGGTGCCCTGGAAGTACGGCTTCAAGGGCATCAAGAGCATCGTCAAGATCCGCTTCACGGAAGCCATGCCCAACACCACCTGGTCGGACGCGAATCCGCGGGAGTATGGGTTCTACGCCAACGTGAACCCCGCGGTCGATCACCCGCGCTGGAGCCAGGCCAAGGAACGCCGCATCGGCGAGTTCCTGAAGCGCAACACACTGCCGTTCAACGGCTACGCCGACCAGGTCGCGTCGCTCTACGCCGGCATGGACCTGCGCAAGTTCTATTGAGCGCCGGACGGTGAGTGCCGGAGCCACTGCCGCCCCCGCCCGGGCAGGCCTGATCGCGCGCGCCGAACCCATCGTTCGGCGCGTGCTGCGTCCCGCCCTCTGGGCTGTCGTGCTGTTCCCGCTCCCCTGGATGGTGGGGCGGCTCCTGCTCGACCAATTGGGCGCTGACCCCATCGACAAGCTGGAGCGGGAGTCCGGAGCCTGGGCGCTGCGCTTCCTCATCGCCAGTCTCGCTGTCACGCCCCTCATGCGCCTCACCGGCTGGGGCTGGCTCGTAGCCCAGCGACGGTTTCTCGGGCTCGCCGCCTTCTTCTGGACGGCCGCGCACTTGTCGGTGTACACGGTCCTCGACTGGTTCTTCGACTGGGGCGAGATCATCAAGGACATTACCGAGCACCTCTACATCACCCTCGGCATGGGCGCCTTCACGCTCATGATTCCCCTGGCGCTCACGTCCACAAAGGCGAGTATTCGGCGCCTGGGTGGGTCAAGATGGAACAAGCTTCATGCATTGGTATACGTTTCGGTCATATTGGCCTGTTTTCATTTTGCATGGGCAGTAAAGAAGGATCTGACGCAGCCGATCCTCTATGGAGCACTTGCTGGCGGCCTGCTGCTGTTCCGCGTCTTCTGGCGGACCAGAACGCGTGAAGGCCGGCGGACGAGTGCCCTGGTTCAGTCCCCGAAGGAGGGGTAAGGGCGGCCACACGGGAACGTGACCGCCACTACGCCTCCACTGCGGGGCGAGTTCGCGTCCTTCCCTTCCGCTCATGACCACTGTCGACGACGCCGAACGGCGTCGCACCGATCGTCTCCGCGCCATCGCCGACCGCAGCCTCCCCATGGGAGTGCCTGCGGTGCCGACGCTGGTGTTCGGCCCGATGCGCGATCGCCTCATCATGGCGGCCGTCGGGCTGTACGCGCTGGCGATTGTGATCATGGGATGCATGCAGGGTTCGGTGGACCGCGTGTTCACCTTGCGACTCAGTGTCATTGTGCCGCTCGCGCTCGTCGCCGCCCTGCTGGCGGCCCGGGCCAGTCGCGAACTCGCGCTCGACCTCGGCACCCGACGCTTCTGGCGCTACAGCTCGGTCGCGATTGCGCTCATGCCCGTGCAGCTCTGGCTGGGGACGCTGACAGTGCGGTTGCCCGGCTGGCCGGGCTTCGTGGGCAGTGTGGTGCTGGCGACCACCGTGCCGGCCATGCTCTTCGTGGCCCTGCTGCAACTGCCCAGTGCACCGCGCAACAACGTAGACCGGGCCAAGCTCTGGCTCGACGTCGCCACCGTGGTGGTGGGCGGCGCGCTGGTTGCCTGGTATGACTTTGTCACCACCGGCTTCGGCAATGATCCGGTGCGCCGCGTGCAGGCCACGCGCCTGTATGTGCAGGGCGTGCTCGATATCGGCTTGCTGCTGGTGGCCTCCAATCTCTGGCGACGTGCCGTCCTGCGGCACCGTGCGTCCATGCTGGCCGTCTTCGGCGCCACGCTGCTGGTGCTGTTCCTCGGGCATACGGCTGCCATTGTGCTGTTGCATCGTGGCCTGCGGGTGCCGGGACTGCTGTATATCGTCGCGCCGCTGGTGTTCGTGGGGCTCGCGGCGTCGGCCTGGCTCAGCTGCGCCACCACCCTGCATCGTGAGGTACGTCCGCAGCGCGAAAAGACCAGTCGCTCGGCGTCCATCATTCCGTATGCGGCCGTGCTGCCGGGTTTCGCACTGCTCCTGCGTGTGGCCTTTGAGCAGGACACGCAGCCGCTTGTCGGGCTGGTCATTGGCGCCGTGGTGCTGACCGCGCTGGCCTTTGCGCGGCAGTTTGCCGCCACTCGCGAGGCCGTGCATCTGCTCGCTGAATCGGCGGCGCGTGACAACGAGGCGCGCTTCCGCGCGCTGGTGCAGCATTCGAGCGACGTGATCATGATTGTCGATCCCGACGGCACCATTCGCTACGCCAGTCCGTCCATGACCACGGTCTTCGGGCACGACGCGTCACGACTCGTGGGCACGAATCTCATGACGCTGCTGCACGACGACGACAAGGGGTCGTCGGGTGCGTTTCTCGAGGAGCTGGCCCGCACCACCACGCGCACCGGTACCACCGGCGCCTCACCCGGTGTGCTCAAGTGCGAATGGCGTCTTGCGCACGCCAACGGCGCCTGGATGACGGTGGACAATGTGGGCACCAACCTGCTGCGTGAGCCCGTCATTGGCGGCCTCGTGCTCAACACGCGCGACGTGACCGAGCAGAGTGTCATCAAGCAGCAGTACATGCACCAGGCCTTTCACGATCCCCTCACCGATCTCGCCAACCGCTCGCTCTTCCTGTATCAGGTGGGGCATGCACTCGCACGAGGGTCGCGTCAGAGTCATCCGGTCACGGTGCTCTTCCTCGACCTCGACAACTTCAAGACGGTCAACGATTCGCTGGGCCATGCCGCCGGCGACCGCCTGCTCGTCGAGGCCGCGCGCCGGCTGGCGACCTGTGTGCGTGAGGCCGATCTCATTGCCCGCCTGGGCGGCGATGAGTTTGCCGTGCTGGTGGAAGACGCCGAAACGGTGGACGACGTGTTTGTCGTGGCCGACCGCATTGGCGAGGCGCTCACACGTCCCTTCCTGCTCGGCGGCAAGGAAGTCTTCGTCAACGCCAGCATCGGTATTGCCCGCTCGTATCGTGGGGAGAGCTCCGATGACCTCGTGCGCAACGCCGACGTGGCCATGTATGTGGCCAAGACGCGCGGCAAGGGGCAGCATGTGCTCTTCGAGCCGGAGATGCACCGCGCGGCGCTCGAGCGCCTCGTGGTGGAAGCCGATCTGCGCCGCGCCATCGATCGTGAGGAGTTCTTCCTGGCCTATCAGCCCATCGTGCGGCTCGAGTCGGGCGACGTGATTGGCGCCGAGGCGCTGGTGCGCTGGATGTGTCGGGATCGCGGCACGGTGCCGCCCGGCGTGTTCATTCCCATTGCCGAGGAAACCGGCCTGATTGTGCCCATTGGCCGTTGGGTGCTGCGGCGAGCCTGCCGCGAGGCCCAGCGCTGGACTCGCGAACGGGGAATGCCCGTGCGCATCACCGTGAATCTCTCCGGGCGGCAGTTGCAGGACGCCGGGGTGGTGGACGACGTGCGCGCCGCGCTCGACGAGTCGGGCCTCGATGCCTCGCAACTGGTGCTCGAGATCACCGAGAGCATGCTCATGCAGAACACCGATGTGTCCATGGAGCGCCTCAACGCCCTTCAGGCGCTCGGCGTCTCGCTGGCCATCGACGACTTCGGAACCGGTTATTCTTCCCTGAGCTACCTGCAACGCTATCCGATCGACATTCTGAAGATCGACAAGGCGTTCGTGGATGTCATCGATAAGGGAGGCGAGGGGCCGGTGTTGGCGCAGGCGATCGTGGCACTCGGAGAAACGCTGCAGATGAATACCGTGGCCGAAGGCATCGAGACGGAGGCCCAGCGCGGGCAGCTGCTCGAACTCGGTTGCGAGCTCGGACAGGGCTACCTGTTCGCGCCGCCGCTTGATG
The DNA here is from genome assembly GCF_002483225.1 of Gemmatimonas sp. UBA7669. Taxonomy (NCBI): domain Bacteria; kingdom Pseudomonadati; phylum Gemmatimonadota; class Gemmatimonadia; order Gemmatimonadales; family Gemmatimonadaceae; genus Gemmatimonas; species Gemmatimonas sp. UBA7669. Next base: position 192,779 of record NZ_DLHL01000051.1, read on the forward strand.
CGGAGGATTTCTGGCAGCTCCTCGTGGCCCGTGGCGCCCGTGTGCCATACCTCGGTGGCCGGCGTCGTCGGGTGCGTGAGCAGCAAGCGGCCTGATCGCAGCTCTCCCCGGCTCGATGTCTTCGCGGTGGCAGCGCCTGGCGTTGCCCCGCTGCTCGCGCAGGAGTGTCTGGCCCTTGGGCTCACGCCGCTGAGCGTGACCGATGCCGGCGTGGCGCTGTCGCTCACGCCGGCCGAGCTCTTTGCACTCAACTGTCAGAGCCGGCTCGCCACGCGCGTGCTGCGCCGCCTCGCACAATTCGTGGCGCGCGACTTTGCCACACTCGAAAAGCAGGCGGCTCGTGTTCCCTGGTCACTCATTGTGGCACCGGGTACGCGCGTGCGACTCCGGGTGACCTGCCGCAAGTCGCGGCTCTATCACTCCGATGCAGTGGCCGAGCGCGTGGCGCGTGGATTGGAGGCCGCCGTGCCGGGTGTCAGTGTGGAATTGCGCGCCCGCGACGATGAAGACGATACCTCGGAGTCGCCGGCCGTCTCGACGCAGTCGCAATTGTTTGTCGTGCGCCTCGATCATGACCAGTGCACCATCAGCGCCGACAGCTCCGGCGCGCTGCTGCACCGTCGCGGCTGGCGTCAGGCCGTGGCCAAGGCGCCGCTTCGCGAAACGCTTGCGGCCCTGCTGCTGGCGGTGTTTGAGTGGAATGGCGAACTGCCATTGGTCGATCCGTTCTGCGGTTCGGGCACCATTGGCATTGAGGCCGCTCTGCGCGCTCGGTGTATTGCCCCGGGATTGCAGCGCAACTTTGCCATGGAGCAGTGGCCGGGTGCGGACACGGCCTTGTACGCCGAGCAGCGGGATCGCGCCCGCGAGCGGGTGAAACCCGCAGTGACCGTGCCCATTGTGCTGCGCGATCGCGATGCCGGGGCCATTGCCGCCGCGCGCGCCAATGCCGAGCGGGCCGGCGTGCTGGCGGATCTCGATATCGCGCAGGACGCGCTGTCTGCACTCGACCTGACGGCACACGGTCCTGCTGGCCTGTTGCTTACCAACCCACCCTACGGCCATCGCGTAAGCGAGGGCGCCGATCTGCGTGGTCTCTACGCGCGACTCGGCGACGTGCTCCGTGATGGTGGCCGCGCCTGGCGGCTTGGTCTCTTCATGCCCAACGACCGTGTGCTGCTGGGGCAACTCCGTTTGCGCGTGACCTCATTGCTGCGCACCACCAACGGCGGTCTGCCGGTGGAAGTGTGGGGAACCGAACCGCCACGCGCAGAACGCGCACGTCAGACCCGGAAGTAGTCCGCCCGCCAGTCGCGAATGGCGGCCTTGATGGCCTTGGGCTCCATGGACGGATTGGCCAACACCTGATCCAGCAGCGCGGGCAACTCTGCATCGCTCGCAAAGCGCAGCGCGATGTACTGCCGTGGGCGCAGTGTGGCCTCGGTGCGTGCGGCAAGTTCCGGCGTGAGCAGGCGGCGATAACGCAGTTGCTCCTCAAGGCGAATGAGACGGTCCTGCACGCGCAGCGGGGACAGGCGCGACACCATGGTTACACCGAGCAGGGCGAGGGCGCCGACGAGAAAGTAGCCCGTATCGGCGGACGGCGACTGCGCAAAGCGCACGATGGTCCACACCGCGAAGATCAGCGCCAGCGGACTCGCGAAGAAGTGATAGACCGGCGTGTACTGTGCGTGGTTGGCGAAGGACTGCGGAGTGGTGGCCATGGTGGCTGAACCCGGATGAAGGACGACTACGTGTTCAGGGACAACAAGTGATCGATGGTCTGTATGGCCAACGCGCGGCGTTCGGACCAGGTGCCATGAATGCGTGTGAACGTGGCGTCTACACGCGTCAACGTGTCCACGAAGAGTTGCTGCATCTCCGCACGGCGATCTCCCCGGTCACGAACGCCATCGGGCACCCAGGGCACGTCGATGTCGAGCAGCAGATAGTGGTCGGGGCGTCGGGCGCGCACGAGGTGCTCCACCGCGTCCGGTGCTCCCCCAAAATAGTGCTGCGCGTAGGCCAGCGTGCTGAGCGGGTCGGTGTCGTGCACGACCAGCGCGCTGCCTGTGGCGCGCGCTGCGGCCAGATGCTGGTCTTCGAGTGCGGCCTGCTCGGTGGCAATAATCAGCAGGTCGTTGTAGGTAATGGGTCGGGCAATGCGCTGCGCGTAGCTGCGGACAAACTCCGGCACCACGGGCGCGTGGTAGTGCGCGCCAAGTTCGCCGGCGAGTGTGGTCTTGCCCACGCTCTCCGATCCGGTCAGCACGACGCGCAGTGGACGGTGTGCGTCGCGCTGCGTGCGCGTGAATGGCGTGCGCTCAGGCTTGGACATCACGTCGCCAGCTGATGTGGCCGCGCACGGCCAGCAGGAGGAACAGGAAGTACAGCACCGCCGTGAGCGTGAGGCCGCGCCATAGGAAGAGGCCCACGTAACTGGCATCGATGACAATCCACAGCAGCCAGCACTCGAGCAGCTTGCGGGTCATCATCCACTGCGCGACGAGGCTGCCGGCCACGAGCAGCGCGTCGGCCCAGGGCAGCGCGGCGCCGGGGATGCGCGTCGTGATGAGGGCCAGCGCGATCCAGGTGGTAATCAGGATGAAGGCCAGCGGCAGCACCTGTGTGCCCGGCACGTGTGTGACGCGCAGTGGTGAGCGGTCGGGGGCTCCGCGCCACCAGTGCCACCAGCCATACACGGACAGCAGCAAATAGACCACCTGCAGGCCCGTGTCGGAATAGAGCCCGGCGCCGGCAAACACCACGGTGTAGACGGCGGCGTTGACGATGCCCACCGGCCAGCTCCACAGACTCTGCCGCGTGACCAGCCAGACGTTGAGCACGCCGGTCACGAACCCCAGCATCTCGAAGCACGAGGTGCCGCGTGCCGCGAGCCATCCGCACAGCGCGTCAAAGATCGGAGCCGGGACACTGGTCATGGCTGGCAAAGCTAATTAGCGTTCGCGCACATGACCGGGGTGCCTGTGCCGCTGGTGTGCACAGGCTGAGAGAGTCCCGCAGAACCTGATCCGGTTCGTACCGGCGTAGGGAGTCCAAACATGACACGTGGTTCCGCCACGCGCGCAGCGCGCGTGCGGCGACCGGCGTTGCGTCGCCTCGCGCGATCGACGTCCGGCGTCGCCCGGCCCCTTGGGGCCTCGCCCATTCGGGCCCTCCTTGTTTCCACCGTGATGGCCGCGTTTGTGCCGGCTTTCACGCCCCTTCTGGCCCAGGTCCGCCGGGACAGCGCCGCGGTCGACTCGGCGGCGCGGCGCATCGAAGGGGTGAGCGTGCAGGCCATCCGCGCCGGCAGCGCGGCGCCCATCGCGCAAAAGACCATCGAGCGTGAGGCGCTTACACAGCGGCACTTCGGGCAGGACGTGCCCATGCTGCTCATGAATGCGTCGCCATCGCTGGTGTCGCACAACGAAACCGGCACGCAGTGGGGCTACAGCTATCTGCGGCTGCGTGGCCTTGATCAGACGCGCATCAACATCACCATCGACGGCGTGCCGCTCAACGACATGGAGGATCAGGTCCTCTATTTCGCCAACTTTGCCGACTTGCTGTCCAACGTGCAGAGCGTGCAGGTGCAACGCGGCGTGGGCACGAGCACGGCGGGCACCGCCTCGTATGCCGGCTCCATCAATTTCGAGACGGTGCCGGTGGCGCGGCGGGACGCTGCGGGAGACGTACAAGTGCAGATGGGCTCATTCGGAGCGCAGCGCGCCACGGTGGGGTTCAATACCGGCCTCACGGCCGGCGGATTTGCGGCGTATGGCCGGGTGAGTGGTCTGCGCACCAACGGCTACCGCGATCACAGTGGCGTCATGGGACGCTCGGCGTTCCTCGGCGCGGGCTGGTTTGGACAGCGCGATGTGGTCAAGCTCACCGCCCTCGTGGGACTGCTGGCCGACACGCTGTCGTACACGGGCGCCACGCTCAGCGAACTGGCGCAGAATCGTCGCTTCAACCCGCTCAATCCGGGTGAGCGCGACAAGTTCGGTCAGCAAATGGTCTCGCTGGCCTGGTCGCGGGCGCTGTCCAACGGCGGCACGGTCAACACCACCGTGTATCGCAACTCGGCCAGTGGCAACTACGACTACTTCGACCTGCCCGACAAGTATCGCTACAACCTCGCGCACACCTGGTATGGCGCGACGAGCGTGTACAACGTCGAGCACGGCGCGCTGCGCCTCAACACCGGCGTCAACGCAAATACGTATCAGCGCGCGCATCGTGCCTACTTCCAGCCGACCACCGAGCTGTACGACAACACTGGTCACAAGCAGGATGCCAGTGGGTTCGTGAAGCTGTCGTATACGGCCGGTCGCGCCACCTGGTTTGGTGATGTGCAGGGCCGCTGGGCGCGATTCCGCTACGAGCCGTCGGAGAACGCCGGCATCACCGGGCGCGCCATCGACTGGACCTTTGTGAACCCGAAGGCGGGCGTCACCTACCAGTTGGCGCAGGGGCTGTCGGCATTCGCGAGCTATGGCATCACGAGCCGTGAGCCGGCGCGCAACGACCTGTTCGGCGGCGAAGACGATCTCAACGCCGACAACGTGGCGGACTTCGGCGACTTCACGCGGGTCAAGCCGGAGCGTCTGCACGATACCGAGCTCGGGCTCAACTACACGCGCCCCACGCTCGACCTGTCGGCCAACCTGTACAGCATGGACTTCCGCAACGACATCGCGCGCATCGGGGCGCCGACGGCGTCCGGATCCATCCTGCGCCGTAACGTGGGCAGCAGCTACCGTCGCGGGCTCGAGCTGGATGTGGCCTGGCGCGGCATCAACCGTGTGGTGCTGGCCGGCAATGCCACGTGGAGTGCCAATCGTATCCGGCAGTTCACGGACTCGTCGCGTGGGACGCCGGTGGTCCGGCGCAACGTCGAGCCGCTGCTCACGCCGCGTTTCATCTCCTCGCATCGCGTGGAGGTCACGCCGCGCCGCGGGCTGATGCTCGGGCTGGAGGGTCGCTATCAGAGCCGCGCCTTCCTCGACAACACGTCGAGCCCGGACCGTGTGCTTCCCGATTATTACACGGTGGACGCCACGGCTCGCGTGGCACTGGGCCGGAGTTCGCTCACGCTGCGCGGGCAGAACCTCGGCGATACGCAGAAGTTCGGTTCAGGGTCGGTGTCCGGCTCGGGCACCGTGCGCTACTTCGTGCTGCCGGCCCGGGCGCTGTTTGCCACACTGGCGTACGAGTTCTGAGGCGTCCGGTATTGCGCGGGTCAAGGTGCAGATCGTGCCAGGCACCGGCGTCCATTGTGCCGCGAGATCGATAACAGCTCACGCAGAGAAAAGGAGTTCGCAGAGGGCGCTGAGGGGTTCAGTCAAACTGAAAGGGTCTGGGAGCGTTTGCCGCTGTGGATCCGTGCGGTTTCCGCCCCATCCGCGTCATCCGCGACAAGGCCGTTCAACCAGCACTGCAGTTCTCTGCGCCCTCTGCGCCCTCCATTCCTCTGCGTGAGCTGTTGACGGTCTTGCCGCACTCAGCGCCCGATGATCGTGAGCGCACGCTCGCTCCGCACGGGCTGTCCGCCTGGAACGCGGGCCTCGACCACCACGCGGTACTCGCCGGGTTCGAGGTCGCCCAAGTCGAGCGAGATGGCTCGTGGCATGATGCTCGGGCCCTCGCTCATGGTGGTGCGCGTATCGGGGTCGCGCCAGGCAATGCCGAGCGCCCGGAGAGGCACGTCGCGCAGGCGGGTGACCTCGCCGATGCGCTGCAGGAAGCCGGTGCGTGTCGTACGCTCGATGGCCACGCGGAACTGCACCGAGTCGCCGGGCGTGACCCCGTAGGTCTCCCAGAAGATACCGATGCGATCGCCCTGCCTGAGCATCGTGGTGGCGAGCATGTGCGGAAACATGCCCGGCGCATCGGGCGGCGTGCCGCCGCGCGCGGCGTCGTAGAACACCGGGGCGGAGATGTCGAGCTGCCCCGCTGCGAGCGCCGAAAGCGCGGCCGGTGGCCTGACCCCGAAGCGCGAGCGACCAAACAGGTTGCGGAGCCGAGGATGACGGGCTTCGACACTCACCACCGCAGGCTCGGACGGAATGAGCGCCGAAGTGAACAGCGACCCGCCGGGGTGCACCCGTCCTCTGCCCAGGGTGTTCATGGTGTCGGGCGCGGGCGATACCACCAGGACGGCCTCGGCAGAATCCCGCCGCAGGTTGGTCAGTACCGTGTCAGCCCGCCCGAACAGATTGTGCGTGACCGCGAGCGTGACGCCCGTGTAGCGTCGCAGCATGGCCACCTGGCCCAACGGCATTTCGGCAATGCGCCCTTCGAAGGCCATATGCTCGTGCGGCCACCAGATGCGACCCCGATCCATGGCGTCGTGGGTGCTGTCACGCTGGTGCAACTGCCAGCTGCTGTCGCCAACCGAATAGGGACTGTACACGGCGGACAGCGAGGGCGTGAAAGACTGCCGGCCCGAGGTGTACTCCACGGTGGTGTACGGGCCGGCGTGCAGCTCACCCACATGCGAATCGTGCAGCCGGTCCTCCTTCTCGCCAATCCAGAGTGCGGCACTCGGCGGACCGTAGCGCGTGATGAGCTCCTCCACCGCATCGCCACCGTAGTCCTTGCGCCAGTCGTGCCGCTGGTCGCGATCCATGCCCGAATGCAGGCCATACCACACACGGCGGGCGAAGTGCGTGGCCCGTCGCTCATTGCCGGCCACAGAAAAGAGCGGGTCGCTCAGCCACCAGAACATCCGCGCGATCTTGTGGCGCTCGCTGCATGGCGTGAAGGCATACTCGTCACGCGGGCTGTCCGATGGCGGATCGGGCAGCAGTTGCCGGAGGTCAATCCACGAGCAGGCGCTCAGCTCATCGAGGCGCGAGGTCGCTTCCACAAACAGGGAGTCCGCGCGGGACACGTCGCCGCGCTCGTGCGCCACGTAGCCACGCAGCGAGAGACAGGCGAATGTGTCACCGCAGGTATCGAGGGCGCGCTCTGCACGGTCGTAGCGATGTGCGTCCACCAGGAAACGCACGCGCTGCATGCGCAGAAAGCCGTCTTCCGGCAGCAGGTCCTGAAATCCGTCCAGCGAGCGGATGAGATCTTCGCGCATCTGGCGAATGTGCAGTGTGTCGCCCGTGCGAATGGCGGCATCCGGGTAGCGCGCCTCGTCCATGTCGCGCGGCATCGTCCCCAGCAACCAGCTTGGACAGAGCGCGTACGCCGAGTTGTTGCTGACGATGGGCGTGAAGACCGTATCGGGCGTGCCCCACACCGGGATCATGGGGCGGCCGTTGCCGCGGCCGTACACGTAATCGCAATGACCATACGTGATGCGCATGGCGCGCACCTTCTTGTCCGTCTCGCCCGACACGGCGTTGATGTCACTGCGTATCCAGGCCTGTTGCCACCTGGCCTGAAACAGCGCGATGCGCTGTCGGGCGGTGTTGAGGACGGTGGCCGTGTCTACCGGGGCCGACCTCGGAGCGGGTTGGGCCGAGGCAATGATTGGGAAGCATGTGGCCGAAAAAAGAGCCACCGCGCACAGCGTCAGGAGGGGGGGACGCGACATGCTGAGATGTACTCCACAGCCGCAGGAGGTTCCATGGGCCGCGTCCCCCGAGTTGCTTAGCGGGCCACCCAGGCCCGCTCCAGCGTGGACTTGTTGAAGCTCCGCACATGATTGAGGTACAGCATGCCGTCCGGACCGAAGCCCACCAACGTGCGGCCCTGCGGCAGTTGCACGCGCTCGACGAGACGGCCCTCGCGATTCACCACGTCGTACAGGAGCCCGGCCTTGGCATCCTTCGAGGTGGCCGGCAGGACCCAGATCCGACCGGACGGATCGGCGCGGACCTGACCCTGACGCACGGCGGGATAGAAGTCGGGCAGATCCTCGGCGGGTACCGGGTCAAACCTGAAACGAGGCATGGCCGGCATGCCCGGTGCTGTTGGCGGAGGGGGAGGCAACTTGGCCTGTCGTTCGTCTTCCTGCCGCTTGAGCGAATCGACAATGGTCTGTTTCTCCTCGCGCGTAATGCGCTTCCAGTCGAACGGAAGTCGCGGCCCGGACGTCATGCGCCCATCGGGTTCGAGAATGTCCACGTGGTAGTCATGTCCGCGTACGATGGCGATGGCGCCGTCGGGCAGCATGGTCCACTCGTCAGTGAGGGGCAGCGGGTTTACGAGCGGTAGCGTGGATGAGAAGGTCGGGGTGCGGACCAGCACCATCTTCTCGGCGGCGACTTTGATCAGCGTCACCGTGTCCACCGTCCGCCGATCAAAGTCCATGCGCAGGATGGGAGCCGAGTCGGGCTGTGCGATGATCGTGCGCGACTCACCACCCGCTGGCGCCTGCGTGCCAAACATGTTGGCAATGCCCTGGTTGCGGCGCACGGACTTGTAGAGCAGCCGCCCCTCTGGATCGAATGCCGAACTGGCTGAGTTGCCGCCACCGATATAGAACAGATCGTTGGCGCGCACTGGAGCCATCACGCGCGCGAAGGCGCCGTGCTCGTCGATGACGAGAAAGGCCTGCGAGTCGAAGTCCATGAACAGCGTCGAGTCGCCACGATACGGAATGAGCGACGCGCCGGTAATGCGGAGGCCGTAGGGGTTGGGCGAGTTGCTGCTGGTGTCGGCAATGACGCGCGGGTTGCGGAGCGCCGAGTCGAACACGACCAGCTGTTTCTTGCGCGTGTCGTTGACAATGACGCTGCCGCCGGGCAGGTGCCGCACCGCCGAGGCGTCCATGAGGATGCTGCTGTCGCTGGCGACTACGCGCGACAGGCCGCGGATGGGCACGGTCGCCCGCGTGCTGCTGCGGGTACTGTCTGGCGATTGCGCGACAGCCGAACCGGGCGCGACCTGCGCCGCGAGTGTCGTGGCACAGCCCAGGCCAAACGCGGCGACCGTTGCACGGAGCATCGTGCCATGACGTGAAAACATTCCGGAGCGTCGCATTGGGAGGGCCTCAGAAGAAAAAGAAGAACTCGCCGCCCACCTGGCCGGCACGGAGCAGCTCGAGGTAGCGCGGCTCGAGCTGCTGCACGATGGAGTTGTCCATCACCCGCAGCTGTCCCTTGGTGAGCAATTTGCGCACATTGGGCACGGCGGTAATGAGATAGCCGACGGCCACTTCACGTGCCTCCACCAGGCGACGCTGGGCATCACGCTTGTCGTAGTCCTTGGGCAGCGATGCGAGGTGCTTGGCCGCCGGTGTCCACACCGAGTCCACCAACCGCGTGTAGCGTCGGCTCATGGTGGCCAGGCTATCCGCCTGCACCCGGGTGAGATGAATGCGCTCGCCCACCTGCAGCAGGCGCGCCATGACGTTGGGGAAAATCTGCGGCGACATCTGGCGGACCGAGGCTTCGGTCATCTTTGTGCCCGCCCGGGTGCGTCCCCGCGCGAGCTGCTGGTCGAGGTTCTGCCAGTCGCGCGTGGGCGCAAGATTGACACTCATCTGCAAAGTGAGCACCGCCGGAGCGCGTGAGGTGACCTGCTGAACCCGCGTGGCGCCGAAGCGCTGATTGACGTCGTAGCGGAAGCGCTGTGTGCTCGGGTCGAAGCCGCGCACGAACAGCAGCGACTGATCGATGATGGGCGGCTGCCCCCAGCCGCGCAGACCATTCTCGCCATTGATGAGCAGGTCGGCGGCGGCCAGCGGGTTGCTGAGGGTCAGCGTGAGGGTGGTGCGCTGGGGCAGTCGCACCCTGGACGGATTGGGGACGATGCGAAGCTGCGAACTGGCCGCCGTCCACGGGCCCGTGCAGGAATGGCGATCGGCCAGACGGCCCAATTGGTTGCGCAGGCAGCGGCGCACGAAGGGCGAACCCTGGTCGAGCAACTGCTGCATGGCACTGCTGAGTGCCGCGTCCGTCGTGGCCCCCGGTGCGAAGACAAAGGCGCGGTCGTTGGCGCGGCCGTCGCCGTTGACATCGTGCGAGATCATGGGGGTGAAGCGCTGGCCGGACTGCAGGCGTCCGTTCCAGCTGAACGTCACGGCGTTGCCCAGCGTGTAGCTGAGCGTGTAGCCGATGTCGTGACGCGGTTGCGCCGCGGTGTTCCACGCGATCGCAAAGGGATCACCGGCCGTGTTGCTGAAGCCCCGATACTCCTGCGTGAGATACAGGTAGTTGTAATTGACCGACCAGCGGAATCGCCGATCGGCGAACGAGAAGGGCGACAGCGACACCGTGAGCTGTGCGCTGCGTGACTGCAGGTCGCTTCGCTGTTCCTGTACGCTGGTGAAAGCCGTGCTGCGCCGCGCCGCGCGTGAAGCAATGAGTCCGCTGGCCGCATCGATGTTGCCGGGGGCCACGTACACGGGCCGTCCGTCCTCGTTGGTCAGGGTGAACAGCTGCCCGTCACGGAAGTTGCGATCGACGAAGTCCGGCTGCGAGAAGTTGAGTGCGCCCTGGAGATTGAGTGTGAGGTTGAATCGATTGTCGAAGGCGAGTCCGGTCCATCCGATGTTGCTGCGCAGGCTGCGTTCCTGCACGAATCCCGGAGCAAACATCGTGATGGACGGCGTGTTGTTGGCAAACAGCGTCGCGCCCGTCCCGTCGGCGCAGGCGCCGGGTACGAGGCCCTGACTGAGCAGCACGTCCCAGTCGGCGCCCGGTGTCGCGGCGCCCGTGCAGGTGAGCTGTTGCTGCGCGCTGGCCAGGCCCGTGTTGGCCAGCGCGTTGCTCACCAGGTCGGGGCCTCGGACATTCTGGAACAGGCCAATGCCGCCGCGAATGGTGGCGCGTGGTCCTCTCGCAAAGCCCTCGCCAAACGGGATCTGCGCGGCGGTGCCGTACAGCCAGGAGAAGCCAAGTCGTGGACTCAGGTACACTCGATTGGGAACCGGCGTGTTGCGCAGGCCGAGCAGCGAGTCGAGCGACGTGTTGAGCGCCGGCCGATCCAGAAAATGATTGGCATCGGCACGCACGCCGTATTGCACCTGCACGTTGGCCGTGGGCCGCCACGCGTCGCCCAGGGCCACGGCACCCACCAGCGCCCGTCCGGACTGCTGTACGGTGTTGAGATTGCGGCTGTAGGACGATGGGACGCCGGCTTCCAGGTCTGCCAGCGACTGATACGTGAAGCGTCCGCGCAGATTGAACGCCCGGTCGGACGCGGACTCCTCGAGTCGTGCTTCGGTGATGAGCTTGAGACGATGCTTGTTGTTGGTGCTCACCCACGAGAGCATATTGCGCGCACTGTAGCTGGTGCCCGAGTTGCTGCCGGCATTCAGCCCACCACCAAAGGTCAACGAACGGGTGGCCGAGCTGCCGTCTGGCAGTGTGGAGGTAACCAGCACCGTGCCGCCGGCCGCATCCAGATAGGGTGCGTTCTCGTTCCGGTTGTACGAAGCGCTCACCATGGACTCGGTGAGCACGCCGTTGTTGAAGTAGTTGGTGTGGCGGAGTTGTGCCCCGAGACTGGTGGATTGGGATTCTGACAGCGCGGTGGGCGTCTGGGTGGTGGCCTGGAACTGCGGGCCCGCATTGCTGAAGCTGCCGTTCACCGACAGGGTGAACGCATGCCCACTGGTCGGGCTCTTGGGTGCCCAGTCGAAGGCGCCAATCAGCGAGGCGTTGGTTCGGGGCGACGTGCGTCCCAAGCCACCGGCCGTGAGCGGAATGCGCTGATTGCCAAGAATCTGACGCAGGCGCTGGGCCGAGTCGGCCGAGACACCGGCACTCTGGAACAGTGTCGGCACACTGGAGAGCAGTGTGGGCAGTCGCTGATCACGCTGGTCGAACTGGAAGGAGACGTTGTAGAAGTCCTTGTCCATCACAATGGGCCCCGACGCCCGACCGCCGATGGAGATGAAGCGGTACGCACTGGCCATACCCACGGCGTCGTTGAACTGCGCCTGCGGCGCGTTGAACACACTGCTCAGGTTGCGCGCGATGTAATTGGTGCCGGATTGCGTGGTCACGGCAATCTGTCCGCCGCTGAAGCCACCATTGGCGACGTCGTATCCGGCGCGCAGCTGCGTATTGACGGCGGCATCGCGCGGCAGGTTGGACAAACCCGACTGCTGGCCGTTGAGCGTCGCGTTGTTCTGGTTTGGGTCAAGCCCGAACATCGAGAAGCGATCGGGATTGCCATCGACACCGGGAATGAGTTGCACACCCGGCGTGCCAGCGGCCATGGCGGCAAGATTGCCGGCCTGGTCGGGCGACACGCCCTGCGTGCCAAGAAAGCGGTCCGCGCCCGAGATGTCGGACTGGAACGTGTTCTCCGAGCGTGGAGGCGGGGTGCGCGCCGCGTTGGCCGTCGTCGTCACGGTCTGCAGCATCTGTGCGGCCGACAGCTTGATGTCGGCCACCAGCACCTCCTCGTCGGCATTGCGGCGCACCTGGATGCGCTGCGCCGTGTAGCCGATCGCGGCGAAGGAGATCCAGTAGTCGCCCTCACCGTTGGGATAGGTGAGCGAATAGCGTCCGTCGCGATTGGTGCGCGTTTCCTTGGTGATGCCGCCAAAGTAGGACACGGCGGTAATGCGCGCGCCCACGATGGGCTGCCCCTCCGTACTGGTCACCCGGCCCCGGATGACATCGGCAGTGACCTGGGCGTGCAGGTCGATGGCCATCAGCAACATGCCAAGGGCCAGAATCGACAGGGCGGATTGGCCCCGTCTGAATGCAGTGAACGTCATGGGAGAAAACAGAAGAGTCTTGATGCCATTCATCACCGGGCATCGGTGACGAGCGCCCCGAAAGTGCAGGTCAGTTGGAATGCGCGCAAGATGGTGCAAGCTTACAGCATGCCACTGCCCCGCGACTCGGCCGACGTGCCGTCCCAGACCGACGACCTGCTGTATTCAGACTATCGCAAGACTGAGGAACTGCACACCCTGCGCGAGGTCGCCCGGGCGCTGGCGGCCGAGACAAGCGCCGCGAGTGTACTCAGCACGCTCTGCGACCTGAGCATGGTGCAGGGCAGCGCCAGCGGCGCGGCGGTGGCACAGATCCACGCCGACAGCGGACTCTATGTGGCCACCTCGGGTCGGGCACTGGCGCTCATGGGCATGAGTTTTCCGCTGGCCGGCACTTTCACGGGACGCGTGGCGGCGGAGCACCGCACGCTGGCGCTCGAATCGCCTGCGTCGTCCACGCCCTTCTTTGCCGCGCTGCTGCCGTCCCTCGGCGTGGGGCCCATCATGCTCATCCCGCTGCTGGCCAATCAGCAGCTCTTTGGCGTGCTGTCGGTGGTGCGCGATATCGGACACCCGGTGTTCGATGCGCAGGACGAGGAGCGCCTTGGTGTGCTGGCGGATCTGGCGGCCCTGGCCCTGTGGAAGGCCCGGCTGCTCGAGGACGCGCAATCGGCTGACGCGGCCAAGACCAGTTTGCTGGCCACACTCTCACACGAGCTGCGCACGCCGCTTGCCGCGCTCGAGGGCTACAGCGAACTGCTCGAGGACCAGATTCTTGGTCCGCTCAGCGACGAGCAGCGTGATGTGGTGGTGCGACTGCGCACGGTGGGCCGACACCTCGGCGCGCTCATCGAAGACATTCTGACCTATGCGTCCCTCGAGGCCGACCGGGTCTCGCTGCGTGAAGGACCGGTGCGACTGCCCGAGTTGTTCGACTCACTGCATCCGTTTCTCGAGCCGCTCGCTCGCGAAAAGGGACTGGAGCTGGAGTTCGACATCGAAGCCTCGTTGCCGCAACTCCATACCGACGAAGCGCGCGTGCGGCAGATTCTGCTCAACCTTTGTCAGAACGCCATCAAGTTCACCGAGCACGGTCGGGTGCAGCTCAAGGCGTCGCGTGGCTCGGCCACGCTGGGCAGCACGCAGCCCACGGTGCGTCTGGCCGTAAAGGACACGGGCATCGGCATCGCGGCGGCCGATCTGTCGCGGCTGTTTCGGCCGTTCTCGCAGTTGGCCGATGTGCAGTCGCGCCGGCATCGTGGTACTGGTCTGGGGCTCTACATCTCGCGTCGACTGGCCGGCATGCTCGGTGGCCGCATTGAAGTCGTGTCGCGTCCTGGTGAGGGGTCGGTGTTCACGCTCGTGCTGCCCATGCCGCCAGGCAACTGACTCTCCAACTGATTATCACGGATTCCACGGAAACAACGGACAACAACAGGAAAAGCCTTGTCGCGGATGACACGGATGGGGCGGAAACAGGCAGGGATCAAACAGTTGGTGCCTGAGCTTTTCCTGTCGTTGTCCATTGTTTCCGTGAAATCCGCGATAATTGATTTGGCTTTTGTTCGGTATGTGTGGATGCGCGATGAGAGTAACCGGCGTGATGCCATTTGCCGGCGCGAAGGGTCCGATTTCCGGGCAGCCCCTCACTAGATTTCATGGTTATGCCAGCCATCACGAGCGTTTTCAACGACGGCATTTTTGCCGAGCAGTTCGAGCGGTACCGCCGCGACCCCTCGAGCGTCGACGAGACGTGGCGCCAGTATTTCCGCATCGCCGAGTCCCTGTTCGGGAGTGCGGCGGCCCCTGCCGCCGGTCAGGCCGCCGGCACCGACGTCTCCCTGCTGGCCAAGGTGGCCGCGGCAGCGTCGCTGCAGCAGGCCATCCGGATGTTCGGGCACTACGCCGTGCAGCTCGATCCGCTCGGCACGCCGCCGGCTGGCGCTGATGAATTGACCCCGGAGTTCCACGGCCTCACGGAAGCCGATCTGGCGCTGATCCCCGGTGCCGCGCTCGGCGACGAGCGCTTCGCCACCGCGAAGGACGTCATCGACCGCAAGCGCGCCGTCTACCAGAACCGGATCGGCTACGAGGTCTGGCACCTCGAAGTCAACGAGGAACGCAACTGGTTCCGTCGCGCCTTCCGCGATGGCATCCTCACGCGTCCGCTCACGGTCGACGAGAAGAAGCAGGTGCTGCGTCGCCTCAATGAAGTCGATGGCCTCGAGCGTTTCCTGGGCCGCGCCTATCAGGGCTACAAGCGCTTTTCCGTCGAAGGCACCGACGCTCTCATTCCCATGCTCGACGCGATGGTCGATGCGCTGGGACGCGAAGGCGCGGATGAGATCGTGATTGGCATGGCGCATCGTGGTCGCCTGAACGTGCTGACCAATGTGATGGGCAAGCCGTTTGAGGCGCTCTTTGCCGAGTTCGAAGGCCATCACGATGCGGTCATCGACAGTGGCACGGGCGACGTGAAGTACCACATGGGATACAACGGCGTGCGCAGCGTGGAAGGCCGCGAGGTCAAGCTGCGCCTGGTGCCGAACCCGTCGCACCTCGAAGTGGTGAATCCGGTTGTGGAAGGCGTGGTGCGTGCACTGCAGCGTGACGCGGCGCATCCCGGTTCGCGCGACGAGCATCGCGTGGTGCCCGTCGCCATTCACGGCGACGCGGCCTTCCCCGGTGAAGGCATCGTGGCCGAGACGCTCAACATCTCGCATCTCAACGCCTATCGCACCGGCGGTACGATTCACATCATCGTGAACAATCAGGTGGGCTTCACCACCGATCCGTCGGACGCGCGCTCCACGTATTACGCCTCGGATCTCGCCAAGGGCTTCGAGATACCGATCTTCCACGTCAATGCCGACGACGCGGAAGCCTGCATTCAGGCCATGCGCCTCGCCTGCGCGTATCGCGCGACCTTCAAAAAGGACGTGCTCATCGACCTCGTGGGGTACCGTCGTCACGGGCACAACGAGGGTGATGAGCCCATGTACACGCAGCCCACGCGCACGGCGGCCATTCGCCAGCACCCCACGGTGCCGCAGGTTTGGGCCAAGCGCATTGTGAGCGAGGGTGTGCTCACCGCAGACGAAGCGGCGGCGGTGGAGAAGGACGTGGCGCAGCGCTACGCGGACATTCACGCGCGCTTCAAGCAGTCGCTGCTCGGCAGCGAGAAGCACGCGCCATGGCCGGCGGAAGGTGCGCAGACACCGCGTGCGGTGACCACGGTGGTGCCGGCCGAGCGTCTGCAGTTCATCAATGAGTCGCTGCTCCAGTGGCCGCAGGATCTCACACCCAACCCGCGTCTCGCCAAGCAGCTCGAGCGTCGCCGCGAGGCCATGGGTGAGCAGGGGGGTATCGAGTGGGGCCACGCCGAGGCGCTGGCGTTTGGCTCGCTGCTGCTTGATGGCATGTCGGTGCGCCTCACCGGCCAGGATGCGGAGCGTGGCACCTTCTCGCACCGTCACTCGGTGCTCAACGACGCGAACACCGGTCGCAAGTACGCGCCGCTGGCCAACCTGCCGGGTGCGCGTGGCAGCTTCGAGGTCTACAACTCGGCGCTCAGCGAAACGGCCATTCTGGCCTTCGAGTACGGCTACAGCGTGGTGGCCACCGACACCCTCACGCTGTGGGAAGCGCAGTTCGGAGATTTCGTGAACGTGGCGCAGCCCATCATCGACCAGTTCATCGTGGCCGACCGCGCCAAGTGGGGGCAGGACAGCGGTCTCGTGATGCTGCTGCCGCACGGTTACGAAGGACAGGGCCCCGAGCACTCGAGCGCGCGTCTCGAGCGTTTCCTGCAGCTCTGTGCCGAAGGCAACATGACGGTGGCCTACTGCAGCACGCCGGCGCAGTACTTCCACCTCCTGCGTCGTCAGGCGCTGCGCAAGGCGCGGCGTCCGCTCATCTGCATGCAGCCCAAGAGTCTCCTGCGTCTGCCGCAGGCCGCGTCGCGGCTCGAAGACCTGGTGCAGGGGGGATTCCAGTCGGTCATCGACGATCCCATTGCCTCGCAGCGCCGCGACGAAGTGCGTCGCATCGTGTTCTGCACGGGCAAGGTGTACTACGATCTCGCGCTCGCGCCGTCGCGCAATCCGGCGGTGGCGCTCGTGCGCGTGGAAGAGTTGTATCCGTGGCCGCACGAGGAGATCCAGCGCATCATGGATCTGTATCCGGCCATCGAGCAGGTGGTGTGGGCGCAGGAAGAGCCCAAGAATCAGGGCGCCTGGACCTATGTGCAGCCGCGCCTGCGCGTCTCGGCCGGTGCTGCGGTGGGCGTGCGCTATGTGGGACGCCCAGAGCGGGCCAGTCCGGCCGAGGGCTTTGCCGATGCGCACCAGACCGAGCAGGCGCGCATCATTGCCACGGTCATGGACACGGGCGAGGTCCCGGCATCCGGTGCCTCGTTGGCGGGGGCGCAGAGCTGATGCGCCCGGGCACGGTTGGCACCACGCGAGACGTGGCGCACCGGAGCCTGCTGCAAGTGGTGAGCGCCGCGGCAGTTGCCGCGGCGCTCGTCGTTTGTGCGCTCCCCGCTCGCATGCAGGCCCAGGTGACGCCGGAGCGCGGCGCGGCTGCGTTGGGGTCTACGCTGGCTGGCATTGGGACCACGGGGCGTGTGCTCACGGTCGCGGCGCATCCCGACGACGAGGACACCCCGGTTATTGCGTGGTTGGCGCGCGGCCGTCACGTGGAGACGGCCTATCTCAGTCTCACGCGTGGCGACGGCGGGCAGAATCTCATCGGCAATGAACTGGGCGAAGCGCTGGGTGCCATTCGCACGCAGGAGTTGCTGTCCGCGCGGCGCATCGATGGTGGACGGCAGTACTTCACGCGTGCCTATGACTTCGGCTTCAGCAAGAACGCCGAAGAAACCTACGAGCATTGGCCCAAGGATTCGATTCTTGGCGATGTGGTGCGTGTGGTGCGCGCGTTCCGCCCGCATGTCATCGTGGCCTTCTTCAGCGGCACGCCGCGCGATGGACACGGACATCATCAGGTGTCGGGGCTGCTGGCGCGCGAAGCCTACGAGCTGGCTGGCGACACGGTTCGGTATCCCGTGCAGGAGTTTGGCTTGCCGTGGACGCCCTCCAAGTTCTACCGCAGCGCGCGTCAGGTGCCGGACAGCGCGACGCTGCGTATCAACACGGGTGAATACGACCCGCTGCTCGGCCGCAGCTACTATGAGGTGTCGGCCGAGAGTCGCTCGCAGCACAAGAGTCAGGGCTTTGGCGTGCTGCAGCGCAAGGGCGTGATGTACGCGTATCTCTCGCGTGAAGCCTCGCGTGTGGGGCCGGACGACGCGCGCAGTGAGCGCTCGCTGTTCGATGGCGTGGACACAACGTGGGCGCCGCTGCGAGGGCAGCTTCCAGCGTCGGCGCAGCCACTGTTGGACTCGGCGCTCGCGGGTACGGCAGCCGTTCGTGCGGCGTATCGTGCGCAGGATCCGTCAACGATAGTGGAGCCCCTGGCCGAGGTGCTGCGTCAGTGGCGCGCGCTGCGCAACGCCAGTGGTCGTGGTGTGCCGCTGCTGATTACGTCGCAGCCTGGTCGCCCGTCACGGCTTGGTCCGCGCAACGCACAAGAGGCCAGGCCCGCGCTCTGGGACGCGCTGTCCGTCACGGTGGAGCGCACCGAGGAAGCGTTGGCGCTTGCGGCAGGTGTGGCGCTGGAGGCCACGGCCACGCAAGCCACGCTGCCGGTGCGAGAGGCCGTGAAGGTGGAGGTCAATGATTCGCTGCCCGTCACCGTGCGACTGTTCAATCGGGGGCGTGTACCGGTGCAGGTGAACTTCACCAGCGTGGTTGGACTGGGTATGCCGTCCGCCTTTGTCCGGAGCGGTGGCGTGCTGGCGCCGGATAGCGCGTTCACCGCTTCCTTGTGGGCGGCGGCGTTTGCCTCCGATTCGCCATGGTGGCGGGCATACGGCCGCAAGGGCATGGACTGGTTCCAGGCACCCTATCGATGCCCGTGATGAAGTGCAGCAGCAGAGTGAGCGGGCCACGCGCGTGCAAGCGTCGTTGCTGATTGCGGGCCAGAATCTGACCATCACCGCGCCGGTGGTGTATCGCTGGGCCGATCCGGTGAAGGGCGATCAGCAGCAGCCGGTGTCGGCCGTGCCGGGCATTACGGTCAATCTGGCCAACTCCATGGAGTACATGCGTGCCGGTGTGCCGGTGGAGCGCATGGTGCCGGTGCGTATCCAGAGCGCGTATCCGCACGAGGCCAAGGTGCTGGTGCGTCTTGAACTGCCTGAGGGGCTCAAGGCCGATTCGGTGGAGCGGGAGCGTGTGCTGCCGGCCAACGGCACGGACATTGTGTGGTTCCGCGTGCGCGGCACCGTGAAGGAAGGGCAGCAGCAGTTGGTGGCCCTCGCCATTCACGACGGCGCCATGAGTACAAACTCGTCGTATCTCATCCAGTACGATCACATCGCGCCCATGCGGCTGTATGGCGGATCGGGCATGTATTTGTCGGCCGTGAACGTGCGGATTCCGGCGCGGGCGCGTGTGGGCTACATCAAGGGCGTGGGTGACACGGGCTACGAGGCGCTGCAGCAGCTCGACATTCCGGTGGAGGTCATCGAGCCGGCGTTGTTGGCGAGCATGAACCTGTCGCGTTTCACGGCCATCGTGGTGGGACCGCGCGCGTACGAAGCCAGCGAGGTGCTGGTGAAGCAGAACCCGCGGCTGCTGGACTTCGCGCGCGCCGGTGGGACGCTGGTGGTGCAGTACGGCGCGCAGAACATGAACGCGTTGCCGGGCATCACGCCGTATCCGCTGCAGTGGGCGCCGCGTGCGGCGCGCGTGACCATGGAACAGGCACCGGTCACGCTGCTGCAGTCCACACATCCGTTGCTGACCACGCCCAACAAGATCGGTCCGGCCGACTGGACTGGTTGGGTGCAGGAGCGGGCCACGTACATGCCGAGTGTGATTGACCGGCGCTATACGCCGCTGCTGCGCATGAACGATCCGGACGAGCCAACCAACGACGGTGGGCTGCTGGTCACGTCACTGGGCAAGGGGCGCTATGTGTACGTGACGCTGGCGCTGTTCCGGCAGTGGGCGGCCGGTGTGCCCGGCGGGGCGCGCATTCTGGCCAATCTCGTGAACAGTACGCCGACGCCGGTGGCGCCCAAGATGTAGTTGGCGTGCTCTACTGATTATCGCGGATTGCACGGACAACAACAGAAACCACAGGATGAACTCATGTTGTTCTCATCCTGTGGTTTCCTTTGTTGTCCCTGTCATCCGTGGTAGTCAGTTGACCGCTTGCGCCGGCGCACGGCCGCTGCTGAGCAGCAGCCCCACAACGAAAACCACTACGGCGCCGATCACGTTGTGCCAGAGGAAGCTGACCTGCGGCGCACCAAACGAGACTGCCGCCACGGCGCTCATCCCGGCCAGGAGGCCCACGAAGGCCCCCAGTGCATTCGCGCGCTTCACCATGGCCAGGAGGAAGACGCCGAGAATGGAGCCGTAGAAGAACGAGCCGAAGCGGTTCACCACTTCAATGAGCGAACCGAGCGTGGCGGCATAGCCGGCCACGACCATCGCAAACACACCCCACAGCGCCGTGGCCACGCGGCCGGCGCGCAGCAGGTGGGCGTCGCTGGCCTCGGGCTTGTACCAGCGCTGATAGAAGTCCACCACGCTGGCCGTGGCCAGCGAATTGAGCTCGGCGGCAATGCTGGACATGGCTGCGGCCAGTACGGCCGCGAGAAACACGCCGGCAAAGCCCAGCGGCAGGTGGTCGAGCACGAGACGCGGAATGATGTAGTTCACGTCGCGCGGATTTTCGCCTGTGGCCGCACCGGCGGCGTCGAGGGCGTCCTTGCGCACCGCGTTCACCTGCTGATCGAGTTCTGCAAAGGTCTTGACCGGCGCGGAGCCACCCACGGTGGACGCGTCCTGCGCAGCCTGCAGACGCCCCGCCGTGGCAGCCGCGAAGCGCGACTCGAGTTCCGCATAGACGGCCGGCTGCTTCTCGCGGAGCGCGGCGTCGTGTCGCGGATTGTACAGCATGGGCCCCGGCGAGAAGGTGTAGAAGAGGAACACCAGCACGCCGATGAGCAGAATGAGTGCCTGCAGCGGGATCTTCCAGTACGCGCTCATGAGCAGCGATTCGCGGGCCTCGTCCACCGAGCGCGCGGCGAGATAGCGCTGCACCTGACTCTGGTCGGTGCCGAAGTACGACAGCATGAGAAACGTGCCGCCCAGAATGCCCGACCAAAATGTGTAGGTCTCGGTGAGCGAGAAGGAGAAGTCGAACACCTTGAGGCGTCCGGTGCTACCGGCCACACGCAGCGCATCATCGAGTGGCACGGGCAGTCGCATGACCAGCACCACAACAATGGCCAACAGGGCGGTCACGATGATGACCATCTGCTTCACGTCGGCCCAGGCCACGGCCTCCACGCCACCAAGCACTGTGTAGAGAATCGTGGGCACGCCGATGAGCACCACACACCAGGTGAGATCCCATCCGAAGATGGCGGACAGCACCACACCCGGCGCGGCAATGATGGTGCCCGCCGACATGCCGCGCGACAGCAGAAACAGCAGACTGGTGAGCGAGCGGGTCTTGGCGTCAAAGCGTCGCTCGAGATACTCGTAGGCGGTGTAGACCTTGGCGCCATGCAGAAACGGCACCAGCGTCACGCCCAGCAGCACCATGGCAATGGGCAGACCGAAGTAGAACTGCACGAAGCGCAGTCCGTCGGTCGCGCCCTGTCCGGTGGTGCCAATGAGGGTGATGGCCGACAGCTGTGTGGCCATGACGCTGAGCCCCACGGCCCACCAGGGCAGGCTGCGTCCGGCCAGGAAGTAGCCTTCGATATTTTTCGTACCGCGGGTGCGGCGCAGGCCGTCGCCGATGACGACCAGCAGGTACACGGCGACGATCAGCCAGTTGATCCAATGCATGCGGTACTCAGCTCGCGTAGCGGGACTGCAGCAGCCACAGCAGCACGAGGGTCACGAGCTGCACGCCGAGCACACGAAGGAGGGTCGTCTGAAAGCGAGACATCGCAATAAGTTACACTGCGTACACGAGGGGCGGGCGAGGCCGCGGTCTCCTGCACGGGGTGAACGTCGCCAATTCGACAGCCGCGTCCCGTTCGGCTAGATTCGCCGCCGGTGCGCTTGCTGCGAGCGTTCGTGCCAGCATGCGTGCCGCTCCGCCCCTCTCTGCAGCCCCATACCGGACTCGATGATCGATCAGCCAGCCGTCTGGCTTGAAGCGCTGCCCATGCCCGCGCTGCTTTGCGGGCGCGATGGCTTTGCGCGTGGCATCAATCGAACGGGGCGCGACGCCTTTGTCTGGGACGCGCGGGCGCCACTGGACCGACAGTCGTGGCGTGTCCTGCTGTTCGGGTTTGGCCAGGCGCTGGTCGAGGCCGTACAGCAGGTCGCGGCGGGCAGTCTGCCGCAGGGTGAGTTGGAGGTCGAGGGGCCGGGCAGCCGGCGCTATCTCTGCCGAGTCGTGCCCGTCGGCGAGGCGGTGCTCGTCTCGGCCAGCGACATCACGGCGGAACAGGCAACCAGAGACGCACTGGAGGCGTTGCGCCGCGAGTACCACACGCTCTGGGCCGTCCAGCCGGCCCGCGTGCTGGTGGCCGATGCGCGTGGGCAAGTGCACAGCGCGCTCGACGACGCGGATCGTTCCGCGAGTCCTGACAACGAAGCGGACACGCTGCGTCGACGCTGGGAGCAGGAGGCTCCGCACGATCCGGTGCATCACCAGCCCATCGAATGGCTGGAAACGCCGGCCATGCGGGCACTGGGTGGCCAGCAGGTGCACGGCCAGCGGCTCGAGGTGCGCCGGCCGGAGGGGCGTCGTGTCGTGGAAGCGCACGCGGCCCCCATGCGCGATGCCGATGGCCGAGTGAGCGGCGTGGTGGTGGTCGAGTGGGACGTCACCGAACTCGCGCGACTCGAGCTGCGCGTGCAGGAGCAGGCGCGCGAGGCAGCCGCCTTGCAGGCACGGGCCGCGTCCACCAGCGATTCCATTGAGCGCCTCGTTGAGGAGCGCTCGCAGGCCCTGCTGGCCTCACAGGAAGAACAGGTGCGCGAGCGCCGCCTGGCGGCAGTTGGTCAGTTGGCCGCGGGTGTCATGCACGATGTCAACAACGCGCTCAATCCCATCATGGCAGCGGCCTATCTGCTGCGCCATCACGCGGAGTCGCCCGAGGCGGTGCGCGACTACGCCGATCGCATTCGCAAGGCGGCCGAAATCGGGGCGGCGACGGCGTCACGTGTAGGGCGCTTCATACGGCAGGAGCCGGTGCACGCCGGTGGCGACGAGGTCATCGACCTGTCGGCGCTGGCCGACGAGGTGGTGGATCTCACGGAACCCATGCGTCTGCGCCGAACAAGCGAGGCCGACGAGGTTCGGGTCGAGCGTCAGCTCGGCGCCGATGTCCAGACGCGTGGTCTGCCCGGTGAGATTCGCGAGGCGCTGCTGAATCTCGTGCAGAATGCCATCGATGCCATGCCGAATGGCGGAACGCTCACCCTGCGTACCGCGATCGACGGTAACGAGGTCTGCATTGCCGTCCGCGATACCGGTGTCGGCATGACCGAGGAGGTCCGTGAGCGGGCCTTCGACCCGTTCTTCAGCACCAAGGGCGCCGGCGGTACCGGGCTCGGCCTTGCCGAGGTGTATGGCATTGCGCGCCGGCATCGCGGGTCGGCGGCCATTACCTCAGTGCCGGGCCGCGGCACCGAAGTGCTGCTGCGATTCCCTCGTTGGCGGGAGCGCAGCGGGACTCCCACGCCAAGCCAGCCGCTGGAGCCGGCCTTGCCTCAGCGCATTCTGGTGGTGGAAGACCATGACGATGGACGGGACTTCCTGCGCCGCATTCTCGAGGCCGATGGCCATGCGGTGACCGTGGCGGCCAGTGTCCGCGAGGGTGAAGCCGCGCTCGAGGCCGCCGGCCCGCCCTTCGACCTGCTGCTTACCGACGTCGGTTTGCCGGATGGCAGCGGCTGGTCGCTGGTAAAGACGGCGCGGGCCCGATTCCCGGACCTGCGGGTGGGCGTGATCACCGGCTGGGAGCCCCAGGTTGGCACGTCGGAAGCCCAGGCGGTGGAATTCGTTTTGCGCAAACCGTTGCGAGCGGCCGAACTCAAGTCGCACATTGCTGCACCCCTCCGTCGCGATACAACCTCCGAGACGTAACCCATGTCCGAATTGCCCACGACCATCCGCGTGCTGGTTGCCGAAGACAACGCGCTCGAGCGCTCCACCCTGGTGGACCTGCTGGGGGCGCTGGGGCACATGGTGGTGGCCGAGGTCGAGAGCGGCACGGCGGCCATCGAAAAGGCGCAGCAGTTCACGCCCGACGCGGTGCTGCTGGACATGCACATGCCGGGAGCCAGCGGCGTGCAGGCGGCGGAGGAAATCGCCAACGCGCTGCCGGGAACGGCGGTGGTGCTCATCACCGGCGACTTGTCGTTGACACTGTCCACGGCCGACGTGCTGCGCAGCACGGCCGTGGCCCTCCTGCCCAAGCCCACACCGCCCACCACGCTCGACGCCACGCTGCGCATGGCCGTGACCCGCGCGCGGGAGCTCATCGAGGCCAAGCGTGAAGCGGCCGAAGCCAAACAGCAGCTCGAGGCACGCAAGCTCATCGAGCGCGCCAAGGGCATTCTCATGCGCCGCACGGGCAGCAGCGAGCAGGAGGCCTATCGCATCATGCAGCGCAGCAGCCAGGATCGCAGTGTGCGCATGGTCGACATCGCCCGCGCCGTGATCGACAGTGAGCCCGGGATGAAGGTGTGAGGCTGGGCTCCGGTCAGCTGACCGGAGTGCCGGGCCCGGCCACCCGCTTGACCAGTTCGTAGAGGAACGCGAGGCCATCGTAGTAGCTCTTGACCCGCAGCTTTTCGTTGCGGCCGTGGGCGTTGGTCTCGCCGGGCGCCGAGAAGATGCCGCTCACCCCGAAGGTCGGAATGCCGGCGTTGCGCAGGCGATAGCCGTCCGTGGCGCCGGTGCTCATGGTGGGAATCACCGGAATGTCGCCGAACATCTGCGTGGTCAGCTGCTCGGTGATCCTGAGCAGCGTGGCGTTCACCGGCACCGGCGCGCCGTCGCTGCGATCGGCGCGCGACCCCGAAATGGAGACGCTGGTGTCGTTCACGACCCGCTCGAGCGTGGCACGGACCTGCGAGGCCTTGCTGGTCGGCGCGATGCGGCAGTTCACGTTGGCCGTCACCGTTTGTGGCAGGGCATTGGGCGCATGTCCGCCGTGCAGCATGGTTGCCACACAGGTGGTGCGCAGCATGCTCGCGTACCGCGGATCGGTGGAGATGATGCGCGCGGCCGCCGTGTCCCCGGGGTTGGCCACGATGGCCCGCATGGCCGCCGCCAGGGACGGCATTTCCACCTTGGCGGTCTGTTCGAAGAATGGGCGCGTGATGTCGTTGAGTTCGACGGGGAAGGTGTGTTGCTGCACGCGCAACAGGGCCTGCGCCAGCGAATAGATGGCATTGTCGCGGCGCGGCACGCTGGAGTGCCCGCCGGTGTTGTGCACCGTGAAGGTGAAGTCTTCATACACCTTCTCGGCGGCCTGAATGGAATGGAACTGCGGCTTGTCGTCCTTGAGCGTGCCGCCGCCGCCTTCATTGATGGCATATTCGGCGTCGATCAGCGCCCGGTGATTGGCGATGAGCCAGCTCACGCCATTTTGACTGCCGCCCTCTTCATCGGCCGTGAGCGCGAGAATGAGATCGCGCTCCGGCACCCAGCCCTCGCGCTTGTATCGCAGCAGATTGGCCACGAACATCGAGGCCATGGATTTGTCGTCCGAGACCCCGCGTCCGAAAAACCACCCGTCTTCTTCGATCAGCGTGAACGGATCGCGCGGCCAGTCGCTGCGGAGGGCCTGCACCACGTCCAGATGGGCGAGCAGCAGAATGGGCTTGCCACGTCCCTTGCCGCGGTAGCGCACGACGAGATTCTGCTTCGTTGGTGCGGCGGCTGGCCCCACCAGATGCATATCGGCGTCGGGAAACCCTGCTGCACGGAAGTGTGCCGCCATGGCCTGCGCCGCCTTCGTGACCGATCCGACGGAATCGTCGACGGTGTTGATCTCCACCATCTCCTTGTAGATCGCGCGCGCGGCGGCCTGATCCGGCGTCAGCGAGGTCGGCGCGCCGGGAGCCCTGGCGCCCGGCAGTTGCGCGGCGCCGGTGTGAAACGGTGCGCTGAGCAGCGTCCCGGCAACGGCGGCCAGGGCCAGGGTCCGGCGGGAAGCGTGGAGGCGCGACGGTGGGCAGAGCATGGCGGTGACGGGCGGCAGGAAATGAGGGTCGACCTGGCCGAATATCGTACCTCCGTCGTCGTCACGCGAGCGGGCGGGATGGTGAACCGCTCACTCCGGTGTGCTCATGCCCCGCCAATTGCCAAGGCTGACCCCGACCCGCACCTGGCGCGGCTCCACCGGATGGAAGTGCACATCGTCGAGACCCCCTGCGGGTTCGCCGCGGAGACGGGACGCATAGAAATACTGCACATCGCGGCCGCGGCTGCCGAGCAGGTTGAGTACGCTGGCGGTGAGCCGTACGGAGCGCAGCGGAACGCCGATGCTGGCATTGAGCAGTGTGGTGGACCGCCCGCGTACCGTATTGTCTTCGATGAGGGGGTGCGCGCCGAAATGCCGCACCCGTACTACGGCCGCAGGCCCGTTGGGCATGGGGCTCCACTGCACGCCGGCGGCGATGACCGCTTCGAGAGCGCCGGGCACGGACTGCTCACCCGCCGGCTCGTCGACGTAGCGGGCACGCGTAAACGACACATCGCCGTCCACGGCCAATGTGCGGAGCGGACGCCAGAAATTGGCGATCGTAATGCCGGTGCGTGCGCTGCGCCCCTGGGGCTCCGTGGTGCCGGCATCACCCACGAACAGCAATTCACTGTCGAGCCGCAGGGTCCACAGTGAGATGGTCGTACGCAGATCGCGGGCGCCGGACATCCGCATGCCCAACTCGCCTCCACGGGAACGCACCAGCGGGTCCACGGCATCGACCGAATCACCACTGGCCGGATCGATACGGATGGTGGTGCCACGGGCGTCGTTGCTGTGAAAGCCCAGGCCCCCACCCAGGTACAGTTCAACTCGCGAAGACGGCGCATAGGCCAGCGAGGCTTTGGGGCTGGCCAGCATTGCCGTGCGGCTACCTGAGTTCACGGGCAGGTCGCTGTTCACGTCGAAGCGATAGCCGTCGAGGCGCGCGCCGAGCGTGCTGCGCCACTGCGGAAGCCATCGAGTCACGATGGCGCTCCAGGCACCTATGCTGCCCTGCTTCACGACATCGGCGCGCACCATGTCGTGAAACGCACGCGAGGTGGTACGCGCCAGCGACACGTCGGCGTTGTCCCAGCGGCTCTGCACGCCATATCGCCACTGGTGTGCCATGCGGCCCGGAGTGAATACCCGTTGCTGTTCGACGTTGAATCCAAAAATGGTCCGACCGTCACGCTGACGGATCTGATCCCCGTTGGCTTCGTCGTCCAGGAAGTAGGTGAAGTTGGAGAACAATTCGAAGTCGTACCGGACGGCATAGGCTTCAAACTGCGAACGCGTGCGGCCGCGCAGGCGTGTGGCATCGAGTGAAAGACTGTAGCGCGATGTGGAGCCGCCCAGCGAAGGATCGACCTGGCCAAATCGCGGCAGTTGGCCACTGTCGACCAGGCGTTCGGGAATCTGATCGGAGGCGTTCCAGCGGTTGTGGTAGCCGAGCCCGAGTAGCGAAACGGATTGATCGGCGCCCTGCCAGGTGTAGCGGGCGACTCCGCTGCGCTTGCTGAGCCCTTGCGCGACATCCCACGGACCGTCGTAGCCTTTGGCTTCTCCACCCAGCAACATCGTGTGCGCGCCCGCCGTGCGGCTGCCAGCCGCCACGGCGCGTCGGAAGCCCCACGCGCCACCTTCGACCTGCGCAATGGACTGCGGCAGCGCACGTACCAGGTTGAGCGTGGCACCTCCGGCACTGCCAAAGTCTCCCAGCTCGGCGTAGTACGGTCCGAGGGAATAGGTCACATGATCCACCAGCTCGGGAATGAGCAGGTTGAGATCGGTGTAGCCCTGCCCGTGCGCGTGCGTGGGCAGATTGAGCGGCATGGACTCGATGCGCGTCTGAAAGTCCGTGCCATGATCGAGATTGAAGCCACGCACGAACATCTGATTGGCTTTGCCGTCGCCGCTGTGCTGTGTGAGAATCATGCCCGGCACAACCTCGAGCAGTTCGCCTTCGCGCAGCAGCGGGCGCTGGCGCAGATCGGCACGTCCTACACGCCCCTGAGCGGCACTCGATGCCACGCCGATCAGATCATCGAGGCGACCAGTCACGCGCATCGGACGCAGAGTGGTGAGACTGTCGCGCATGCGATCTCGTGTGGTGTCCTGCAGCGCACGAGCTGAGTCAGGCAGGAGGGCGCTGCAGAGGGCGGTGCTGCAAAGCAGCACGCGCAACGCGCGCGGTTGCACGCGTGGAGTCGGGCGGGTCATGACGGTGGTGGGCGAGACGGAAAGGGGGCCGTTCCGGGACCGGCAGGCTGGCTGGCAGGCGGTCAGCAGATGCGGGGCAACTGTTCGCCTATGGGCATGGTGATGACACGCCGTGCGCCGAGGCCGGTGCGCGCGACGAGCATGCCCGGGTGGTCGGCAGCCACATGGCCGATGATGGCCGCCTGCGTGCCCAACGCGTGGGCGCGCATGGCCTCGAGTGCCCGCTCGGCGCATTCGGGCGGCACGATGGCCAGCAGCTTGCCCTCGTTGGCCACGAACAGGGGATCGAGACCCAGGACTTCACAGGCGGCGCGCACCGTAGCGCGTACCGGGACCGCCTGTTCGTCGATGGCAATGCCCACGCCGGCATCACCGGCAATTTCGTTGAGCGAGGCCGCCACACCGCCACGCGTCGGATCTCGCAGCACATGAACGTCGGGGACCGCAGCGAGCAGGTCCGCCACCAGCGTGTGCAGGGCCGCCGAATCGCTGGCAATGGGGGAGCCGAATTCGAGGCCTTCGCGGCGGCTCATGATGGCCATGCCGTGATCGCCGATGTGTCCGCTGAGCAGGACCACATCGCCCGGCCGCGCACGCTCCGGGCCAATGTGCAGGTTCTCGGCCAGCGCGCCGATACCGGTGGTGTTGATGTACACGCCGTCACCGTGACCGCGCTCGACCACCTTGGTATCACCACACACGATGCGCACGCCGGCGTCGTGTGCGGCGCGGGCCATGTCGCGCACAATACGCGCCAGTTGCGCCATGGGCAGCCCCTCTTCGAGCACGAACCCGGCGGTGATGGCGATGGGGCGGGCGCCCACCATGGCGAGATCATTGACCGTACCATGCACGGCCAGCGACCCGATGGTGCCGCCGGGGAACTCGAGAGGCTGCACCACGAAGGTGTCCGTGGTGCAGGCGATGCGCGTGCCGGGCAGCGACAGAACCGCGGCGTCCCCCAGTGCGTCCGTGGCATTGGGCGCAAAGGCCGGTCGGAACAGGTGCTGCACCAACTCGGCCGACAGTTGCCCGCCGCCGCCATGCCCCATCACGATGGCCGGATAGTCACGCAGCGGCAGCGGACACACCCACGTGTCCATGGTGATATGGCCGGTCTCGGGGTGGGCTCCCGCGGCTGGTGTGGTCGCGACGCTCATGAGGCTGTCACCGGGTGATCGTGAGGCGCTCGAGCTGCACCGTGCGGCCATAGTTGAAATACGCGGCACAGGCGCCTTCGGTGGACACCATGGTGGCACCGAGCGGGGTGCGCGGTGTGCACTGTGCCCCGAACGCCGAGCAGGCGGTGGGTTTGATGGTGCCCTGGAGGACGTCACCGCTGCGGCACAGGGGGGATTCCTGCGTGCGGATGCCGGTCACGGAGAAGCGGTGCGCGGCATCATAGTCGCGATACGCGGCGCTCAGATGCCAGCCGCTCTGCGGGATCAGCCCGATGCCGCGCCATGCACGGTCACCGACGGCAAACACGTCTTCGAGCAACGCCTGCGCGGTGCGATTGCCATCGAAGGTGACCACGCGTGCGTATGCATTCTCCACCGCCGCCTCACCACGCTCGAGTTGACGCACTGTACGCAGAATGCCGTCCAGCACATCGAGCGGTTCAAACCCGGTGATGACGATGGGCACCTGATGCTGTTTCACCAGGGGGGGGTACTGCCAGAAGCCCATTACGCTGCACACGTGGCCCGCTGCGAGAAACGCCTGCACCCGATTGGCGGGCGAGCGCATGATGGCGTCGATGGCCGGCGGGACCAGCACGTGCGAGACCAGCATGGAGAAGTTGCGCAGCCCTTCGCGCCTGGCCACATGCACGGCCATGGCGTTGGCCGGTGCCGTGGTCTCAAAGCCGATACCGAAGAACACCACCTCTCGATCGGGATGCTGTCGGGCAAGGGCCACGGCGTCGAGCGGGGAGTACACCACCCGCACATCCCCGCCTTCGCTCTTCACCCGGAAAAGGTCCTTCTCGGAGCCCGGCACCCGCAACATGTCACCGAAAGAACAGAAGATCACGCCGGCCTGGGCCGCAATGGCCAGCGCCTGGTCAATGACCTCCAACGGCGTGACACACACGGGACATCCAGGACCGTGAATGAGCTCGATTTCCGACGGCAACAACTGATCGATGCCGTTGCGGAGGATGCTGTGGGTCTGACCGCCGCACACCTCCATGATGGCCCATGGACGAGTGGTGAGCTGGCGGATCTCGGCCGCCATGCGCTGCGCGACCTCCCCATCGCGAAATTCCGTGAGATACTTCATTGTGGCACCGCAGCCGGCAGCGGGCACGGTGGTGGTGGCGCGTACGCTTCGTCCGCCGCTTCGCCCAGCTCTTCCTCGAGAATGCCGAGCGAGCGGAAGTGGCGCAGCGTTTCCTGCGCCGACGCTTCGTCGATCAGACTGATGGCAAAGCCGACATGCACGATGGCGTACTGCCCGACGACCGCGTCGGGCAGATAGGCGAGGCACACGGCCTTGGTGATACCGTCGAAATCGAGTGTGGCCATGCGCATGGGACCGTCCTGATAGATGGCGGCAATGCGGCCGGGTACGGCGAGGCACATCGTCAGATCTCCCGGGAAAGAGCGGGTGCAACAGTTGGACCGGCCCAGAGCATGACGCGGTTGTTTCCGCTGTCGGCGATCGCCAGGCGATCGCCGTGGCTCCAGAGTCCATAGGGCCAGCAGAGTGAATCATCGACGACGGCCTTCCAGCGGTTCTCGCCGGCGGCATTGAAGTCGAGTTGGCCCAACACGGCCTGGGCTTCGTGCCGGGTGCCGTGTCGTGGCGGCTGATGCCAGTGCAGCACGCGGTTGTTGGCGGTGTCGGCCACTGTCAGTCCGTGATCACTCATGGCCGCGGCATACGGGAAGCGCAGTCGATGTGGCCCCTGCGGACGATGCGGCAGCTCCTCGGCGTGCGCATGGTCGCGTTGACCGATCACCACCTCTGCCGGTCTGTCGCGGGTTGGCAACGTCGACCAGCCGAGGATACGGTGATTGCCGGCGTCGGCGACGTACAGCGTGTGCGCGTCTCCGGTAATGGCGTGGGGCCAGCGAAAGGACGACGCGGACACGGCGCCGCCGCGATTCTCGAGCGCCGTCTGCGCGTCGTCCTGCCCGAGCACCACATGGGCGGCCTCCCCGGGCTGGGGCACGTGGGGCCAGCCCAGTACACGACGGTTGCCGGTATCGGCAATCCAGAACCATCCGCCCACCATGCCGAGTCCGTAGGGCCAGTAGAGGGTGTTGCCCTGTACCGTGCCGCCGGCATTGGGGTGTGCGTCGGCGAGCACCGGTTGACCGATGGCGTACGAGGGCGGGGTGTCACTGGCCGTCGGCAGCGTGTTCCACACCAGCACGCGATGGTGCCAGGCGTCGGCTACGAAGAGACGACCGTCATGCACCAGTACCCCGGTGGGCAGGTGCAATCCGTTCTCGCATCCGCGCCCGCCGGCCGCCGGCCCCTCACTGGTGAAGTCCGGCTGGCCGAGCACGACATCGGCGTCGGCGCCGTCCGTCTCCGGCCAGCGATGCCAGATGAGCACCCGGTGATTGCCGGAGTCGGCCACCACCACGCACTGGTCATCGAACCATACGCCGCGTGGCGCATAGAGCTGACCGGCCGTAGGCTGCGCCGACGGCAACGCCAGGCCAAAGGGCGACGCGGCGCCCAGTCGCCGCAGCGGACGGGCGCCGCAGGCGACATCCTTCGCTGCAGGCGATGGCGGGGGTGAGAGCCCAACCGTCATTGCGCGGGACGCAGTTGAATGCGGCCATTGGTCACGCGGGCCGGAACACCTTCGAGCTGTGCCTGGGGGGCCGTCAGACACTCGCCCGAGGCACAATCATAGCGGAAGCCATGCCAGGGGCAGGTGATGGTCCGTGCCTCGACGTCCACCATGCCGCCGTCGATGGGAAGCCCCATGTGTGCGCAGGCATTCCACCAGGCGCTGATGCTGTCGCCGAACCGCAGGATGACGATGCTGCGGCCATCGCTCACTTCGAAGCGGAACGGCCTGGCGTCCTGTACGTCGTCCAGAGCGGGGCCGTCCACCCAGCCATCGCCGCGCGGGGCACGCGAGAGTGAGACGAGGGCCGGCGTGCTGTCCGGTTCGTTCGGCACCACTTCGATGCGCGTGATCTCGGGCACCTGCTCCTTGAGCGCTTCCTCGATCCCGTTGCGCAGCGTGACCGACGACATGCTGCAGCCGTTGCAGGCACCGGCGAGCCGCACGTACACCGTATCGGCAGTGACGTCCACCAGCGTCACGTCGCCCCCGTGCGACTGTGTATACGGGCGCAGGTTCTCCACCACCCGGGCCACGCGAGTGCGGACATCGGCCTTCACGATACCGTGCAGGGCCAGCAGCGCGTACACACCCGGATCGTCGACGAGTGCGAACAGCAGCTCCTTGCCGTGCGGATCCTGCTTGAGCGTGCGCACGATGGTGGAGAGCCCGGCCTTGTGAAACGCCTCCAGCGCATCCTTGAGTGCCAGCGCCCGTGTGCGCTGATCGATGGGCATGCCGCGCACGTCGTCGAGTGTGCGCTGCACATTGGCGGCCAGTGTCTCGAGCGATGGCGACGCGGCGGTGTCGGAAACGGGGGCGGTGGCAGTCATACGGAACTCAGTCGGTGACCTGGAAGGCGAGACGCTGCTCCAGCGCCTCTTCGGTCTTGGCCACGAGGATGGCCGCGAAGATATGCCGAGCCAGCAGCTGGACGGCGTCACCCGCCGTGCGGGCGTCTGCCATGCGTGCCAGGGCCGCCTGAGGCACGGGGCGCCGTGACAAGGCCTGCACGATGAACGCCGCCCCGGCCGGATTGTCGAGCAGGAAGTCCGTGAACAGCGCCGTCACGAACTCGTCCACCCAGATGCCCTCGGCGTTGGGGTCGAGGCGCAGTCGCGTGAGCGCCGGGACCGGGCCGCCGCAGCGCTGTTCGACCCGTTCGACAAAACGCTCCACGGCGGTGTTGAAGAAAAAGTCGAACTGCTGACGCACGTGCAGTTCCATCAGGCGCTCTCCGCCGTCGCGAGTTGGACGTTGATGGCTTCGAGTTGGTCGAGCAGCCGCTGGGCGGCGTCGGGTTCTCCATGCCAGTGCAGCAATTTGTGCGCCTCGGTCAGCTTCTCCACGGCCGGCGTGAAGATGCCCAGGTGGGCCAGCGCATTGCCCTGGTTGGCCAGAATGCGGGCATATCCCACGGGATCCATGGCCCGCGGCCTCACGGTGAGCAGTTCTTCGTAGGCCTCCACGGCCTGCATGAGATTCTCCTGCTGATGACCGGACGGCATGTACTGCATGGCGTTGGCCATGTTCAGCATGGTGCTCGACCACTCATCGGGATGCGCCTCACGATCGTACACCGTGAGCGCTTCACGGAAGGCCTGAACGGCCACCGCCAGACGCAGCTTGTTCCCGGCTTCGGACATGGGCATGGAGACGTAGGCGATGCCGAGGTTGGCCTGAATGCGCGCCCACATGAGTGGGTGGGAGTCACGATCGATGCCGGCGCGCAGGGCCTCCTGATAGAGCTGCACGGCTTCTACCAGACGATGCCGACGCGACTCCGAGTCCTGATGCACGACCAGCGCTCGGCCGCACAGCAGTTCGGCGCGCAGCCCGGGCAGTGGCGAATCGCCAGCCAGATGCAACGCCTCCTGCCAGAGGGCTTCGGCCGTATCCGCCGCTTCCTCGAGCCCCGCACGTTGGGCCAGCAGCTGCGCCGCCAGGATTGGCGATACCACGCGTGCCGCGGCAACGCCCTGTTCGAGCACGGTCAGGGCCTCGGCCACGGCATGGTTCTCCAGATGCCAGGCCGCCTGCACCGCCAGCGCCTGTGCGACGAGTTCCGCGTCGAGCGCGCGGTGCATTTCCTCGACCGGAGGCAACCCGGACACCGCACCCTGCACGTACGCGGCGCAGCAGGCCATGACGCGTACGGTCGGTGCCGACGCGCCGAGGGCGGCGGCCAGATCTCCGGCATCACCGGCGAGCACGAAACGATTGTAGGCCACCAGGGCCGTACCGTGCGTCGATTCATCGGCGGACAGCAATGCCATGGCCTCGTCGCGCGCTCCCGCCAGTGACGCCGCAAAGAAGCGCCAGGCGTTTGGCCAGATTTCGGGGACGCTGCCGCGCATCAGCGCCTCCTGGGCCTGTCTGGCCGTTTCTCTGTCCGTGTCGGAGCGGACGTCGGGTTCCGGCAGCAGCAGCAGCCCGGCCGGGAACGGGAAGATGCCGATGGGTTGCGGACGAACGAGCATGGGAACGGGAAGCAAGGGAGTCATGGGGCGGCCCCTGTGACCTCGGCCGCGACACCGGGCGTCGTATGCAGGGCGACACGAAGGGCACCCTGGCGGTCGTCCCAGAACGCGGGGCACATGCCGGGCGCATAGCGATCATGCAGAGCTTCGCGCACCAGCACCGAGCGGTCACCGGCTGGATTGCGCTGCTTGAGCAACAGGCCGCCGCCACCCGCGCCACGGGTCGGGAGCAGCCACAACTCCTCACCCCGCAGCATGGCCAGCAACGTGTCGTTCGGGAAATACGCCTGGGCGAGATCGGCGCCCAGTACGAGGTATCCCGCCTCGGTGATCTCGATGTCCATCAGGCCACCGTGTGGGACGCCGGCACCGGCGTATCGGCCGGTGCCGGCATCGGCAGATCCTGCGTCCATGCAACGTCCGCGAGGATGCGCTGGATCACCGTTTCCATCGCCGCATCCACCCGGGGCGAGAGCGGCGCACCGGCCGCGAACTGCTGGGCTTCGATGAGCCACACATCGATGCGTGGGGGATAGTCGTCCTTGAGAATCCAGCGGGCGAATGCCAGCGCGTGGTCCCACCGAAATGCGTGCAGGTTGATGCCAGCCAGCGGTGGGGTTTCCGCGTCCACGCCATCGAGGCGAAAGATGGCGCCGGGCTCGGAGCCGCTGCTGCAGGCGTCCACGATGATGACGTGCGGCACGCCGCGCATCTGGAAGGCCACATCCATACCGCCCGTTCCGCCATCGGCACAACGCACGCCGTGCGGCACCCCTCTTTCCCAGAGGTGCCGCACGAGTACCGGACCGACCGCATCGTCGCCGCGCAGCAGATTGCCGCAGCCGACGATGAGCGCCTGCACCGCTGAATTCATCCCATCTCGCCGATGCGGAACCGGGAGAGCTCCTTCCCGGTCTTTTCGTCGTACGCATGCACCGTGCACACCAGGCACGAGTCGTACGAGCGGGCCACATGGCCCATTTCGATCGGATCGTTGGGGTTCTGGATCTCGGCACCGATGAACGCCTGCTCCATGGGGCCGTGGCGACCCAGACGGTCGCGCGGGCCGATGTTCCAGGCGGTGGGCGTGATGACCTGATAGTTCTCGATCTTGCCGTCGCTCAGCACGATCCAGTCGGACAGCGAACCGCGCGCCGCTTCGGTGGAGCCGAAGCCCCGGCCCGTCGCGTGCTCCACGGGCTTGGTATAGAACCGGTCATGCAGGTCGATTTCGTCGAGCCACTTGCGCACCAGGCCAGCATACTTGGGCGCTTCGTGCATGCGGGCCATGACGCGCACGAGGATGCTGGGACCCACCGTATTGATGGCGTCGAGAATGAAGGGGTCGTATTCCTGATGCGAGGCAGCGCCCTCGCGTCCCGCCATCACCTGCCGCGCCAGCGGGCCGACTTCGAGCGGAATGGCGCCCTTGCCCGGCACGTCGTAGCGCGGCGACTTGGACCAGGAATACTTGCCCTGCTTGTGGCCCTCGAGCGGATCGATGGGATCCGTCTCGCCCTGCCATGGATGCAGCGATTTGTCGCCCTTGTAGAACGAGTGTGCGGTGTCTTCGCGAACGTTCAGATGATCGAAGTCATGGAAGGCGCTCCCGTCGTAGATGCCGGCCCGCGACACGAGGGCGTCATTGCGGCCGTCGACCGTGGGGTGCTCGTATTTCGACGGATCGAAGAATGTCCCGGTGGCGAGGAATGCGCCCACGCCCTGGCCATACTTGTCGAGACCGGCCCGCTGAGCGAACCGGATGAACAACCCGCAGTCGGAGTTGCGCTGCGACTCGTTCTCCTCGGCCCACGCCAGCATGTCGTTCCAGCTCTTGATTTCCATCCAGCGCTCGACGGAGCAGCCGAGCCACTGCTTCTCGAGCCAGTCGCGCTTCCAGGCATCGAGAATGGCGATGGAGCGCGTGACGTCGCTGAGCGACGGGGCGCACATCACGCCGCCAGGAATCATGAAACTCGAGTGTGGCCACTGCCCCCCGAACATGGCATAGATCTCGACCGGCTTGGCGGACAACGTGACGCCTGGCTCGAAGCTGGTGCCCACGAAGGCGGCAAACCGGCGCACCACCTCGTCGTATTCCGGGAGATGCTTGTACTTGGGATTGCAGAGGTCGACCGCAAACAACGCATAGAACCAGCGCGGAATGGAGAGCAGGGTTTCGCACGCCTGCGCGATGTTGCGAATGAGGGTCGCGTTGCGCGGGACGTGCGTCTTCCACGCCGTGTCGAGCGCGTAGGCCGCCTTGTACAGATGGGAGCCACCGCAGATGCCGCAGATGCGCGGGGTGACGATGAGACCGGCCTGCGGATCCTTGCCGCGCAGGATGATCTCGAACCCGCGGAACATGCTCGCCTCGGTCCACGCGTCGGTCACGACGCCGTCGCGGATCGTCACGCGCAGATCGAGGTCGCCCTCCACGCGCCCGAGCGGGCTGATGCGCAGGTCGGAGGGCATGGGCTGAGTCGCCGTTGCCATGGCTATGCTGAGAAAGAGAGGGTGAGAGAGAGCGTGCCGTCAGGCCACGTCAGAAACATCAGACGACGAACATGTCTTCCTTGGTCCACTTGGGCGCCGCAATACGCGCCGCGGCGGCGTGGGCCATGTACGAAACGTGATCGGTGCCGGTGGGCACTTCCTTGGGAATGGTGCCGCTCACCTTCTGCGTCTTGAACACCGTGCCCGGCTTGAGATCATGGAACGGCCACTCGGGCTCGGTGCAACCGGTGCAGGGCATGCCGGCGCGGGTCTTCGACGACTGCCGGTTCCACAGGATGCGATTGCATGGCGAGTGCGTCATCGGACCGCGGCAGCCGAGCTCGTAGAAGAGACAGCCTTGCCGCGTGCCCTGACCGAACTCCATCGTGCTCTGTTTGTATTCGAAGTATTGCACACGCGTGCAGCCGGTCTGCGTGAACGTCTTGAAGAACGTCTGCGGACGCTGGAGATCGTCGAGGGCGATGTCGCCGGCACGACCCGAGGCGATGGCCACCAGGATCTGCGTCACCCAGTCGGGGTGCGCCGGGCAGCCGGGGATGTTCACCACCGGCAGCCCCCACTTGGACTTGAAGTCGGA
This sequence comes from Gemmatimonas sp. UBA7669, assembly GCF_002483225.1. Taxonomy (NCBI): domain Bacteria; kingdom Pseudomonadati; phylum Gemmatimonadota; class Gemmatimonadia; order Gemmatimonadales; family Gemmatimonadaceae; genus Gemmatimonas; species Gemmatimonas sp. UBA7669. Next base: position 230,327 of record NZ_DLHL01000051.1, read on the forward strand.
GCCCAGAAATCCGCCGTGATTCCGCTTCATGTACTGCAGTCCGATGTTGTCCACCGGATTGGGATCCACGGCCGGAATGCCGCCCCAGCACGCGCAGTCGCCCAGCGCGACGACCGCGCCGGCGTGCGCCGCGAGTTCCTTGACCCAGTCCTTCATGGGCCGGTCGGCGAACATGTTGAAACGGCCGGTGTTGTTGGGCCCGAGAATGACCGTGCCCTCGAAGACGAACAGATCGAGCTGCCGACGCCCGGCGGCGAGGTCGTCCAGCATCTGCCGGACGGGCGCGCCCATTTCGACACCAAGCGAAGGGTGCCAGAGGATGTCGATACCGAAGTCCGTGACCAGATCGCACGCACTCGGCTCTTCGGCATTCAGGAAGGACATCGTGTTCCCGGAACACGCGCCACCCTGCAGCCACAACACCGTTGCCATGTGGGAAGTCTCCTGGTGGGGAGGGCCGGATGCACCGGCGGGAGGAGGGAGGGGAAGGGGCGTCGGGCGCGGAACGCTCTCTGCGCCGAACCGGATGGCACGATGCGCCTTGGCGGAGCGCGCAACAATAGCAAGAACTAGGTACGCGACGGTCTGCGCGAGGCGCCTAGGGTCCGCTCATCGGGCCGCCTTGCGGACTGCCGTGCTGACTGCTCTGCAGCACGATGAGCCCGCGGCCGGCGGCGATGCGCACCAGCTCCACCTGGTTGTGGGCGTCCAGTTTCTGCATGAGGTTGGCGCGATGTCGGGTGGCCGTGTGCGGTGAGATGTTGAGCGTGTCTGCCACGGCCGATGTGGTGAGCCCGTTGGCAATGAGCTGCAGCACCTCGCGCTCCCGCGCCGTCAGCGTCGTGGGGCGGATGCGCGACTCCTGCAGCCGGACCCGGTCAATGGCCGCCGCGAGATAGCGCTGCCCGCGCAGCACCGCGTCGATGGCGTGGAACAGCTCGTCGTCCATCGAGTCCTTGAGCAGGTAGCCGTTGGCACCCGACTGCAGCGCCTGACTCACCAGATGGGCCTCGTCGTGCATGGACAGCACCAGCACCTTGGTCGGCAGTCCGCGGGCCCGCACGCGACGCAGCGTCTCCAGCCCGTCGATACCCGGCATGTTGAGATCGAGCACCACCAGATCGGGACGTTCGCCTTCGATCAGCTCGAGTGCGGTCTCACCGGATGGAGCCTCCCCCACCACGTCGTAGCGTCCATCGAGGCGCAGCAGCACGGCCAGCCCGCGGCGCACCAGGGCGTGGTCATCGACGAGCACCAGACGCGCACGCGCCGTCATCGGCAAGGCAATTGCACGCGGATCCGGGTGCCTTCACCGGCGCCACTGGTCAGTTCCAGGTGCCCGTTGAGTTGATGCACCCGCTCGGCGATGCCACGCAGGCCGAGTCCCTGCGACTGATCCTGGACGTCGAATCCACACCCATCGTCCTGGATGGCCACCGAAAGGAACCCGCTGTGCTGGGTCACCTCGATCTGGACGCGTGTCGCACCGGCGTGTGCGGACACATTGGTGAGGGCCTCCTGCACGATGCGGAATACGGCCGTCTCATGGGCCGGAAAGCGTCGATCGTCGAGCCCGTCCACATCGAGCTGCACCACGAAGCCGCCGCGCTGCTCGGTGTCGTGCACCAGCTGCGCGAGCGCCGTGCCCAGTCCATGCTGATCAAGAGCCGGCGGCCGCAGGCGACGCGCCAACTGACGGAATCGCGCCGTGGCCTGATTGACCTGCATACGCAGTTCGTCGAGCGGGGCCCGTACGGTGGGCGCATCATCGGGCATGACGCGGGCCAGCACCTGCAAGGCCAGCTTGACCCCGACCAGTGCCTGACCGGCCTCGTCATGCAATTCGCGTGCGATGTGCTGGCGCTCTTCCTCGATCCGTTCGGCGTGCTGCGCGAACAGTCGACGGACTTCGGCGTTCTTGGCCGCGAGGGCGCTCACCAGCCGGGAATTTTCGATGGCCATGGCCGTCGTATCGGCCAACGCTTCGAGAAACGCGGCGTCGTTCCATGTGAAGGCCGGTCGGCCGACGCCGCGGTGCAGCTCCAGAAAGCCCACGACCTGATGCGAGGCGTCACGCAGCGGCACACACACGGCATGCTGCACGCCGTCCTGCTCCACGAGATCGCTGTCACGCGCCAGATCATGCGCATAGTCGGCCGTGAGATAGGCAAACTCATGGTCGAGCACACGACCCGGGATGCCCTCCCCGCGTGCCCAGCTGATGGGACGGCGCCGCCAGCGGCCGTTCCGCCAGTAGGCGTCCGACTCCAGCACGGCCTCGCCCGATGGTCGGGTCACCGACAGGCCGCCGCAGCCTCCGTCGGCCTTGAGAAACTGGGCCGCATGCTCGACCATCTCGTGCACCAGCGTCACGGGCTCACGATGCCGGTGCACCGCGCCGGAGAACGCGAGCAATGCCTCCATGCCGTTGGACCATTCGGCCAGGCGTGCCAGCAGCTCCGAGCGATCGAGGGCCACCGACAGTTGGTTCGACACCACCTCCAGCGTCTGCAGTGTCCCGTCGCTGCACGTCACGGTCGCCGGCCCTGCAAGGCAGAGCACCGCCACCGGGTGTCCGGCATGATGCAGGACGGGCAATGCGACCAGACTTTCCCAGCCCAATGCGCCGGGCGTGATACGCGTACCCGTGACCGGTTCGTCGGGAGCGCGGGACACATGCCGCGTGCGCCTGGCGGTCACCACGCGCATGATGGTACGGAGCGCGGGCTGCATGTCGAATCCGCCCTCGGAGCCCGCGGCCGATCCGGCGATGGACACCGCCTGCACATCCCCTTCGTGCACCGTGCCGAGGGCAACGAACGGCAGGGCCATGTGCAGCGCCATGGTACGGCACAGCGTGGCTCGCAGCGTGGCGCCGTCCGGCTCCCGCGCCAGTGCGCCCGATACCGCCGACAGCAATGCCAGTCCATCGGACGCCCGGGCGGACGTGTCGAACACGAGATGAGGGGCCGCCGACACGATGGCGCGGGTGCGGGTCAGACGGGCAGCGCGGCGCGCCAGCGTTCACGGGCGGCGTCGAGCGTGGTGAGCCATTCGTCGAGTCCCTGGCTCGTGCGCGTGGAACAGGTGAGGACCGGCATGCCCGGGCGCACGGAGGCAATGGACGATTCGGCCGCCGCCCGGTCGAACTCGCACGGCACGGCCAGATCGTACTTCGTGATCATGGCCAGATCGGCCGAGTTGAACATGGTCGGGTACTTGAGCGGTTTGTCCTCACCTTCGGTGACCGACAACAGCACCAGACGCAGCGCTTCGCCCAGATCATACGACGCGGGGCACACCAGGTTGCCGACGTTCTCCACGAACAGCACGTCGAGTGCGTGCAGGTCCCAGCCGTCGAGATGCTGCTCGATCATCTCCGCTTCGAGATGACAGCGTCCGTGGGTATTGATCTGCCGCACCGGCGCCCCGCTGCGTGCCAGACGCTGTGCATCGTTGTCCGTGGCCAGATCCCCCACCAGAGCGGCAACCCGCACACCGCGAGCGTGCAGCGCCGTGAGCGTCCACTCCAGAAACGCCGTCTTTCCGGTACCTGGACTCGATACGAGGTTGACCACAAAAACGCCGGCGTCGACAAACCGCCGCCGCAATCCCCGCGCCAGCTCGTCGTTCTTGCGAAGAATGCCTGCGCGCACCTCGACGATGCGCGTGGTGGGAGCCGTCGTGGTCACGAAATCGGGTTCGCAGAAGACACGGAGAATGACGAACCGGGTGACGAGGTGATGTCATCGGGCTCGTCCAGTTCGAGGCGGGTGAGATCCAGCTCCCGACCACGCCGGATGTCGGCGCTCGGCGTATCACACACCGGACACCGGAATCGGTTCACGCCGGGCAGGTCATGTTCGGCATCGCACCGGACACAATGGATGGCGATGGGCACGTCGTCGATGATGAGGCGAGAGCCCGCCAGCAGCGTGCCCTCGGTGACAAGATCGTATGAAAACTCGAGGGCGCCGGCCTCCACGCCGCTCAGGCGCCCTACGGCAAGGTACACCGTCCGCACGCGTGTCGCGCCGAGGCGTGTGGCCTCGGCGGTGACCACGTCCACGAGACCCTGCGCGATCGATAGTTCATGCATGCTGCATCATGCTCCATGATCAACGGGCGAGCGACTGTCCATACGCCTTGGACACCTTCAGGCCGAACTGGAGAGCCCGTGCGACATCGGGGTCGCGCAGCGCCTTGAGCAGCGCCAGCACCCCCATGGGCTTTTCGTCTGCCGGGGCGCCGTGCGCCTCGTCGTACGAGGTAGCCGCCGAACGGCCGATGGTGGCCAGGACTTCGACCGTCCGGGGTTCCAGCATGCCGGACTTGACCAGCGTCTGGCCGGCGGCCACCAGCGGGGGCAGCGCGGACAGCACATCCTGGAGCTTCACGAAGTCGTTCTGCGACGCGCGCTTGAGTTCCTCCACATCGTCTGACAGGGCAGTGGCGATGGTGTCGCCGCGGCGCAGGAACCCGTCGATCGCCTCGAGCGTGAACGCGGCCAGTTCGAGCCGGTCCAATACGGCTTTGACCGCGTCGATCGTTCGCTCATCCCCCAGGCGCTCGATCAATCCCGAGTCAATCAGTCGTTGAAAGGCTGGGGTAGCGGATATGTCGGCCAACTGCACGCCGACACGCGCCAACTGCGGAATGCGGCCGATGACGTCGCCGGTGGCGGTTTCGTCGCCGGTGAGTTTTTTCAGATCCGATACGCTCTCCGCCACGCTCTCGGCGACGATATTGGCGCGCGCGAGAAACCCGTCCAGGGCATCGGCCACGAAGGCGATGACTTCCAGGCGGTCGAGCAGGCGGTTGAGTGCATCAACGGTTTTCTCTTCCGACAGGCGGGCCAGCAACTGCTCCTGGGCAGCGCTGGAGGCGGAAGGCAACGCGGTCCCCATGGAGGTCCTCCAGGGATCGGGGTGAGATGCGGCAACTTTACGTGCTGAGCCGTCGCCCGTCATGGCAAGATCATGCTATTTCCACCCTGAACCTCCGTTGACGACGTTCCGGACGTGTCATTCCCTCCCCTCAGCGCACCCGTCGCCGCGTCCTGCGGACGGCGGCGTGTCGTCATTCACCTGCGCGGGATCGTGCAGGGTGTCGGGTTCCGTCCCTATGTGCATCGCCTCGCCGTGGCGGAGTCGCTGGGCGGCACGGTGCGCAACGCCGGTGGGGAGGTGGTGGTGGAGGCCGAAGGCGCCGTGGCGGCCGTGGGGCGCTTTCTGGCGCGTCTCCCTCAGGAACTGCCGGCGGCGGCGCGTATCGATGATTGCCGGGTCGAAGAGACGGCGCCGATCGGCGAAGCGGTATTTTCCATCGCCTCGAGCGTGCCGACGGCATCGGACGACATGCAGGCCGCCGAGCAGACGGCGCTGCCGATCGCTCCCGATCTCGCCACCTGCGCCGATTGCTGGGCGGAATTCCACGACCGGCAGAACCGCCGTTATCGCTATCCGTTCCTGAACTGCACACAGTGCGGCCCGCGCTACACCATCGTGACCGGGGTGCCCTATGATCGGGTGCGCACCACCATGGCCCGCTTCGCGATGTGTGCGGCATGCCAACGGGAGTACGAGGACGCCGGGGACCGGCGTTTCCATGCCGAGCCCACGGCCTGCGCGGCATGCGGTCCGCAGCTCATGTGGCAGGCGGTCATCGAGGGCGTTGCCCGGGAGGCGGCGTCTCACACCGCGGTCCTGGGATCCGCGGCACTGGAATGCGCGTTGGCAGTGCTGCGCGCCGGTGGCATCATTGCCGCCAAGGGACTGGGTGGCTACCACCTGCTCTGCGATGCGCAAGACGAGAGGGCCGTGGCGCGTCTTCGCCGCGACAAGGACCGGCCGCACAAGCCGTTGGCGGTACTGGTCGCTTCGGTCGCCGATGCACGCCGCGTGGTGCAGGTGGATGCGGTGGCTGCCGGCGCCCTGATGTCGCCGGCGCATCCCATCGTGTTGCTCACGCCGCAGGTCGCGTCGGGGCTTGCCGACGGCGTTGCGCCGGGTCTCGATCAGGTGGGAGTGATGCTACCTGCCATGCCGCTGCATGCCTTGCTGGCAGAATGTGGTCCGCTGGTGTGCACCAGCGGCAATCTGTCGGAAGAGCCCATGGCATGGCGTGATGCAGACGCCATGACGCGTCTGGCGCCGCTGGTGGATGGTGTGCTGACGCACGACCGCGAGATCGTATTGCCCTGCGATGACTCGGTGGTGCAGATCGATCACAGCGGCGCGGCGGTGCCGTTGCGTCGTGCGCGGGGCTTTGCGCCGTTGGCCATTCGGGTTGTGCCGGGTTCCCGGCGCGACGGGGCTGATCGCGGTACTGTGCTGGCCGTCGGCGCCGAACTCAAGTCCGCGGCGGCGCTGCTGCAGGCCGGGCGGCTCACCCTGTCGCCGCACCTGGGCGATGTGGCCAGTCCGGAAACACTCGAGGCGCTGTCCTTGGCCGTGAAGCGCCTCGAAACGTCGTTGGGGGCGACGCCCGATGTCGTCGCCTGTGATGCCCATCCCGGCTATCTGTCGTCCCTGTGGGCCGCGGCGCGCGCCGCACGCGACGGTGTGCCGCTGGTTCGTGTGCAGCATCATCACGCGCACCTGGCGTCGCTGCAGGCCGAAGCGGTGGCGCGGGGAGCGCTGGCGCCCGATGTCGAACTCGCCGCATTCACATTCGACGGCACCGGCTACGGCGAGGACGGCACGATCTGGGGCGGAGAATTTCTGCGTGGTGGCGCGGCAGGATTCGAACGCCTGGCTTCGTTGCAGTCATTTCTGCTTCCCGGCGGCGATGTGGCGGTGAAGCATCCATGGCGCATCGTCCTGGGGGTGCTCGATGCGGTTGACCGCATGGATGCTGCGCCCATGGTGCTGTCGCCGCACGTGCCCCTCGAAACGCTCAGCCTCGTACGCCAGCAACTCGAGCGACGCGTCGCCTGCACGCGCACGTCGAGCATGGGACGCTGGTTCGATGCCTGTGCCGTGCTGTGCGGCGTGACACCGCACAACACCTATGAAGGACAGGCGGCCATGCAGTTCGAAGCGCTGGCGTCCCGCTGCATGGCAACGGCGCGGGCTCCTCGCTATCGCTTCCGGCTGACCGATGGAGTGCTCGATGGCACACCGGTCATTCACGCACTGCTCGACGATGTGGCGCATCTGCGTTCGCGCGGCGTCGCCCGCGCCACGCCAGCCTTCGCCGAACTCGCGTGGGGCGTGCACGCCGCCGTGGCTGATGCCATGTACATGGTGGCGGCGTGTCATGCGCCGGCAGATCCCGCGGGAGCCGAACGCGTGGTGGGTCTCACCGGTGGGGTGTTCCAGAACCGCCTGCTGACGCAGTTGGCGGTGCAGCGACTCGAAACCGCGGGGTTCACCGTGCTGACGCACCGCCTGGTCCCCTGCAACGACGGCGGGTTGGCGCTCGGACAGGCCACCGTGGCGGCGCATCAATACGCCACCGATTGCCCGACATCCTGAACCGTTCATGTTCGCCAAGAGATAAACCCATGATTACAACGCTCCTCCCGGCACTCGGACTCGGCTTTCTGGTGGGTTTCCGCCATGCGTTTGAACCCGATCATCTCGCGGCGGTCACCACCATGGCCAGTCACGAGCACGGCGTGGCGCGCGCCGCACGACTCGGGGTGGCGTGGGGTATCGGCCACACGCTTAGTGTGGGGCTGGTTGCCGTTGTGCTGGTCACCCTGGGCGTGCATGTGCCCGAACGATTTCACACGGTGGCCGAGCTGGGCGTTGCGCTCATGCTGATTGTGCTGGGTGTGGGAACGCTCGTGGCCGATCTGCGCCGACCAAGAAGGATTCATGATGTCAAAGACGCTGGTCGTCACGATCAGAACACCATTGGTACCCACATCAAAGAGAGTCGCGCGTTCACGGGAAACCCCCGGGCCCTCGGGTTCGGCATTCTGCACGGGCTGGCCGGCAGCGGCGCGGTCATCGTACTGGCGGTGGCGGCCGCGACCGACCAGCGCACGCAGCTCAGTTATCTGGGAGCATTCGGTGTCGGAAGCATTGCCGGCATGGCCATGGTGTCCGCCTTGTCTGGCGCAACCGCCGGGCTGGTGGGACGGACACATGCACCGGCGCTTCGGTACGTGCGGTGGGGCGCTGCCGGCCTGAGCGCCGTCGTGGGAGTCATGCTCGGCACCGAGGTGCTGCAGAGCTGGTGAATACGTGTGTCGGACGTGTGGGCTGCGGGGGAATATCGATGTAACTTTCAGATTCCCCTTTCCCTTTCCGACATGTCCAACTCCCGCCGAGACTTCCTCAAGACCGGCGCTGCAGTGGCCGCCGGCACGTTGGTTGCTTCGTCGCCCCTGCTTGCCGAGTCGCGCCTGATCGTGCCCGGCCCGTTGAGTGACCTGCCGCGCCCCGATGATCCCGCCATCAAGGCGCTCATGGAGGTTGCGCTCAACACGGCCAAGTCCGGTGGCGCGTCGTATGCCGACGTGCGCGTGGCCGCGCGTCGCCAGCAGAATGTCAACACGCGCGATCGCATCGTGCAGGGAGTGAGTGATACCGACACCTACGGGCTCGGTGTGCGCACTCTGGTGGATGGCGCGTGGGGTTTCGCCGCCACGAGCAAGCTCGATCGCGACAGCGTGGCCAACGCCACCAGGGCGGCTCTGGAACAGGCGCGTGCCAATCGCGCCTCGCAGTTGCGGCCCGTGGTGCTGGCGCCCACGCCCGGCAATCAGGTGGGCGAGTGGAAGAGTCCCATCAAGGTCGATCCGTTCACCATTGCCATCACCGACAAGGTGGCCTTCCTGTTGGCGGCCAACGAAGCGGCGCTCAAGGTGAAGGGCGTGCGCAACGTGACGTCGAGCATGTTCTTCCTTCGGGAAGAGAAGTCGCTCATGACGACCGATGGATCGTACATCGTCCAGACCATCTATCGCACGTCGCCCAACATGAGCGTCACCGCCGTGTCGGCCGACTTCAGCGACTTCCAGACGGTGCAGAGCAACGAAGTGGCGCCGATGGGTCTGGGATACGAGCACGTGACAGGCAGCCGGTTGGCCGAACGCGCGCCGGAGTGGGGTGAACTCGCGGTACAGAAGCTCACGGCCAAGCCGGTGGATCCGGGTCGCTACGATCTCCTGCTGCACCCGTCCAATCTCTGGCTCACCATTCACGAAGTCATCGGCCATCCCACCGAGCTCGATCGTGCGCTGGGCTTCGAGGCCAACTACGCCGGCACGAGTTTCCTCGCCCCGCCGGCCAGCGTGCTGGGCAAGCTCAAGTACGGCACGGAGCTCATGAACATCGTGGGCGACCGGGAGCAGCCCGGTTCGCTGGGCGCCATCGGTTGGGACGACGAAGGGGTGAAGCCCACCAAGTTCGACATCGTCAAGAACGGCATCTTCGTGGACTATCAGACCACGCGCGAGCAGGCACCCATGCTGGCCGACTACTACAAGAGCGTCGGCAAGGAAGTGCGCTCCTACGGATGTTCGTACGCGCAGAGCTGGGCCGATGTGCAGTTCCAGCGCATGCCCAACGTGAGCCAGCTGCCCGGCAACAACGACGACACGTGGGAAAGCATGATCGCGAAGATGGATCGTGGCATTGCGATCGTGGGCGATGGATCGTTCTCCATCGACCAGCAGCGCTACAACGGGCAGTTCGCCGGCCAGGTGTTCTACGAGGTGCGCGGCGGCAAGATCGTGGGCCAGCTCAAGGACGTGGCTTATCAGTTCCGTACGCCGGAATTCTGGAACTCGCTCAAGGCCATCGGCGGCCCGCGCAGCTATCACCTGGGCGGCGCTTTTGGCGACGGCAAGGGTCAGCCCAGTCAGTCCAACTCCGTGAGCCACGGCTGCGTGCCGTCGCTCTTCCAGCAGGTGAACGTGATCAACACCGGGAGAACGGCATGAGTGCCATGGGACCCCGTTCGCTCTACGCGCCGGTGAATGTGCTTTCGCGTGCCGAGGCGCAGGAGCTCGCCCAGCGTGTGCTGCGCAATTCGCCGGCCGAGGAAACGCGCGTCAGCATCAGCAGCGCCGCGCGCGCCGACACACGGTTTGCGCTCAATCAGGTCACCACGTCGGGCGAGAACCAGGACACACAGATCACCATCACGGCCTACGCGGGCAACCGCTCGGCCAGCGTGAACACCAACCGGCTCGATGAAGCCTCGCTGGCGGCGGCAGCGCGTCAGGCCTACGAGATCGCGAAGCTGGTGCCGGAAAACCCCGAGCGCATGCCGGAGCTCGGGCCGCAGAACTATCCGCCGCTGCGTGAGCGGGCCATGACCATGCCCTCGCCCACCGAACGCGCGGCGGCGGCCAAGATCGTGACCGAACTGGCGCGCGCCAACGAGCTCGTGGCCACGGGCTTCATTGAGAGCCGCGCGGGCGCGACGGCGCTGGCCAACTCCAAGGGCCTGTTCGCGTACGATGCGAGCGCCTCGGTGACGATGACGGCCACCGTGCGTTCGCCCGATGGCACGGGATCGGGCTGGGCCTGCAGCGATGGCAACAGCTTTGCCGATCTCGATCCGACGACACTCGCGGCTACCGCCGTGCAGAAGGCCAAGGATTCGCGCAATCCGGTGGCCATCGAGCCGGGTCGCTACACCACGATTCTCGAGCCCACCGCCACGGGCAATCTGGTGCAACTCATTGCCAACGCCACGCAGGCGCGTGCGGCTGACGAGGGGCGTTCGTTCTTCTCCAGGCCCGGCGGCGGCAACAAGATCGGGCTCAAGGTGGTGGACGAGCGCGTCACGCTGCTCACCGATCCGGCCGACAGCCCGAGCCTCACCGGGGGCTACGACAACGACGGCGTGCCACTCGAGAAGGTGGTCTGGATCGAGAATGGCGTGGTGAAGAACCTCAACTACGACCGATTCTGGGCGCAGAAGCAGGGCGTGCAGCCCACGCGGGCCGGTGGCGGCGGATTCGGCGGCGCGCGCACGCTGCGCATGATGGGCGGCAATACCAGTCTCGCCGAGATGATCCGGAGCACCGAGCGCGGTGTGCTGGTGACGCGCTTCTGGTACATCCGCAGCGTGGATCCGCGCACCATTCTGTTCACCGGACTCACACGTGACGGCACCTTCCTGGTGGAGAACGGCAAGGTCACGCGCTCCATCAAGAACTTCCGCTTCAACGAGAGCCCCATCTTCTTCCTGAACAATCTGGAAGCGCTCGGGCCCACGGTGCGCATCAACGCGTCGGAGAGTCTGTCGGCGGGTGGCTCGGTGTGGATGCCGCCGATCAAGGTGCGGGACTTTACGTTCTCGAGCTTGTCGGACGCGGTGTAACTCCAAACTCATGACTTGAACTCAAAGCTCAGAGCTGACCGGACTGTCGGTTAGCTCTGAGCTTTGAGTTGAAGTTTTGAGTGTTCAGTTTCGGGCCGGCGTGGTCTCAAACCGCCTGCACAAATACACACCCGGCCTGCTGCGCCATGACGTTGGCGAAGATGCCGCTGGGCTGCATGATGACGCCCGGTACCAGCATGCTGTTGGCCTTCGTGCGCGCCTCGGCCGGCGTGAGCTTGTCCTTGCGCTGTACGAGTCCCACCACCGAGCGATACGCGAGATTGCAGGCCAATACAATGGCGCCGCCCTCGATCTGCTTGTCGAGCATGAGCGCGGCGAAATTGGCGGGCGTGTCGGCACCTGGGGCCGGGAGCACCGGGTTGAACTTGAGTGGCTTGCCGTCGTCGCCCTTGAGCTTCTCTTCTTCACCCACGTTGTAGGTGGTCCAGAAGTCCTGATTCATCGCGAGGTGAATGCCGTTGTGTCGAATGACCATGACGGAGACCATGTCACCCTTCTTGGGCTTGAGCACCTCGTTGTACTGACGCTGCCAGATGCCCGAGCGCAGCACGCCGACGCCGCCCTCGACTTCCGGTACGTCGAACATGGCGCGGTGCTTGCCTTTGATGCGCTTGGCCCAACTCGTGTCCCACGTCTCCTGCTGCTGCGCGAAGTCGAGGTACGCGTCGAGTTCACGCGCGGCGTGGCCGCTACCTGCAACGGAGCTGGCGTCGAGGGAAGTGGCCTGACTGGTGGCGGGCAATGCGGCAAAGGCAGCAGCACTGAGACCGGCGTGCTTGAGAAACGTGCGACGCGCCGAGGACATGCGGGGAGGCTCCGGTAGGGACATGCGCGGGACGCGCCGGTCGGAAATGAAAACAGGGAATACCTGATGATGGCGAACCGCCGCGGCATTGTCACGCGTGGGCACAGGCGCGTACGGGTGCGCGGGTGCTTAGCCCAGGCGTCCCCACTTCACCCGGCAGTACACGGGATGGAAACCCATGCGCTGGGCATTCTTCTGGGAGGTGCTGCCCGGTGCTGCCACCATCATGGCCAGATCGCAGCCGGCCTTGGCGGCGTGGGCCAGCCGCGACTCGAAGAGCGCGCGCTGCACGCCCTGACGCCGCGCGTCGGGCCGGGTGCTGGCGCCCGCAAAGAGGGCGACGCCGTCGTGCAGATGGAGCGCCCCGGACCCCACGTCCTCGCCTCCCAGAGACGCGAGAAAGCTGAACGTGCCCTCGGCCCGGGCGCTCACGCGGCCCAGCGTACGCATGAAGGCGGCGAGTTCCGGTGTTTCGCCCCAACCGGCGGCGGCCACGTCGGCCCAGTGATCGGCCTCGTCGGACGCCGCCACACGTACCGTCGGAGCCTCGGCGGCAGCGTGGGCGGGCACGCGATCGGACGCGGTCATCGGGCGCAGCAACACCATCGACCACTCCACCACCGCGTAGCCGCGTGCGGCCAGCAGCGGCAACACCGCGGGGTCGGCCATGACACTCACCTCGTGCATCACATCGGCGCCGCGCTCGGCAAAGAAGGCCTCGAGTGCATCGAGCTGGGCGCCGAGGCGGGCGTCGGGCGCCTCGGCATCAGCCAAACCAAACACACCGAGTCCGAAGGTTTGCGTCAGCGGCGAACCGACGCCATCGAACATGGCCCACACGCCATCGATGTCGCGCCAGGTGGCGCCCGCCTCGGGGTACAGCGCGGCCCGCGCGTCAACAAAGGCCGCATTGGCGTGCGCTTCAACGCGCTCGAGGCGCTGCGCGAGCGGGAGATCGGCGAGGCGGAGTTCTGACGTCATGTCGTAGGTTGGTCTGCGTATATTGCTGTATGCTTCACCCGCTCATTCGTGTTGTCGTCACGCAGGCCGTGGACTCCGCTGGTCGCTACACTGGCGGCGGGCTGCCCAAGGGCGGTGTCATGCTCGTGGTGCTGGTGCTGCTGTATGGCCTGCCCAGCATGCTGGCCTGGTCTCGGCGCAGCTCGCGTCGCTGGAAGATTACGGCCATCAATCTGCTGTTGGGATGGACGGTGATTGGTTGGGTGGTGGCCATGGTCCTCACCTTTCTGTACGAGCCCCCACCGCCGGGTGAGACCGACACGCCGCATCATCGCATGGACGAGGGCGCCGCTCCGCGTTCGTAGGTGTGCACGAGGTCGCGCAGCCACTGCGTGCGTGTCTCGTCGAGTTGATCCCACGAAAAGCGAAAGGTCCAATTGCCGCTGGTACGTCCGGGCAGGTTCATGCGGGCCTCGCTCCCCAGCGCGAGTAGGTCCTGCATGGGCAGGAGCACGGTGTCGGCTACGGAAGACATGGCCGCGCGAATGAGCGCCCAGGGCATGTCGTCCGAGGTGCAGGCGAGATAGCGCAGCGTGCGAGCCTTTTCTGCCGCGACGTCATCGGCATGGCGCGTTGAGTCCCCTTCGCCTGTTGATTGCCACCAGCCCATGGTGGTGTCGTTGTCGTGCGTTCCGGTGTACACCACGAGATCGCGCGCGAAACGATGTGGCTGAAAATCCGAGTGCTCACTCGCAAACGCGAATTGCAGAATGGCCATGCCCGGAAATCCGCAGCGCTCGCGCAGCGCAGTCACGTCGGGTGTGATGAGTCCCAGGTCTTCGGCCACAATGGGCAGTGGTCCGAGTGCCGCGTGCATGGCCGCGAAGAATGCTTCGCCCGGCCCATCTGCCCAGCGCCCCGACACCGCCGTTTGTGCGTTGCCCGGTACTTCCCAGTAGCCGGCGAAGCCGCGGAAGTGATCGAGACGCAGCACATCGAACTGCGTGAGTGCGCGGCGCAGGCGCGCCGTCCACCACGCATAGTTGCCTTTGGCCATGGCCGACCAGTCGTACAGTGGATTGCCCCACAACTGTCCGGTGGCGCTGAAGTAGTCCGGAGGGACGCCGGCCTGCACGGTCAGCGAACCATCGGCCTGCAGCTGAAACAGCTCGCGGTTGGTCCAGACATCGGCTGAGTCGTGGGCCACGTAGATGGGCACGTCACCCATGAGACGCACGCCGGCAGCGGCGCAGTAGCGACGCAGCGCGTGGAACTGCTGATCGAACACGAACTGCTCGAGGACGCGCCGTCTGATGGCGGGCGCCAGTTGCAGCCGCGCGGCCGCAAGCGCCTGTGGTTCGCGGTCTCTCAGTGCAGAAGGCCACTGGGTCCATGACGCGCCACCTTCAGCTTCCTTGATGGCCATGAAGAGCGCGTAGTCGGGCAGCCAGTGCGCCTCGCGTTCGACAAAGTGCTGCACCGCGTCGTCCAAGGGCAGCGCATCGAGCCATGCGCGTAGCGCCGCCGGTTTTGTGGCGTGCACGGCGGCGAAGTCGACCTGCGCCGGTTCGTGGCCCGTGGCGGTCGTCGTGTGGCGCGCCGTGTGCTGCTCGGGTAGATGAATGAGCAGCGGGTTGCCGGCAAAGGCCGAGAAGCACTGGTAGGGCGAGTCCCCGTATCCGGTGGGCCCCAGCGGCAGCATCTGCCAGAGGCTGAGGCTGGCTGTCCGCAACCAGTCCACGAAGCGATGGGCTTCAGGGCCGAGGTCGCCAATTCCGCCGGCGGAGGGCAGGGAGGTGGGATGCAGCAGCACGCCGGCCGCGCGAGGAAACGCCATGAGGGGAGTGGAGTACAGAGCAGGGCTGGCGCGGCGCGATTGGCCGCGCCGCAACAACAGAGCGCTCGTCGAATCTCGGCGTGGGGCGGCGGCTTGGCCAGCGGTCTGGTCCGGGGTCTCTCCGGCACGTGGTGAAACGAGCGGGCGCGTCCACCGTAATAACGTATACCTTATGAACACTCCCCGAAATTTCCCTGCGGCGCTGTGGTTGACGACCACCATGTTGGCCCTCACGGCCTGCGTGTCCACCACGCGTGATGCGGGTGGTCCGTCCAGTGCCCCGTCCAGCGGCGCGCTGCTGTCCACGACCGGTCAGTCCACGCCGACGCAAACGGTGCTTGATGTGTTGCGCGCGGACCGCGAGTTCGCGCGGCGTGCGGGCGGCGCCTCGTTCCCCGAGGCACTGCGCGCGGGATTTTTGCCCGGCGTCATGATGCCTGCGCCGCCAACGCGCATCGTCGCGGGCGTGGACTCGGTGCTGGCGGTGTTTGCCAACTCGCCCGATGCCGGCGGGCGCATGACCTGGACGCCGGTGGGGGCGGGCGTCTCAGGCGATGGCACGCACGCCTACACGGTGGGGGTGGGCCGTGTGCGGCGCGCGGACGGTACGCGAAGCCAGTTCAAGTATCTGAGCTACTGGATACGCGTCGGTGACGGCTGGAGGGTAGCGGCGTGGCGACGGCGCCCGGTAGACACGAATGTGGTGCTCGATTCCACGATGCTTGCGCCGCTGCTTCCTGCTCGCGCGTTTCCCGCTGTGGACGCTGCGGGTATGGTGGCCCATCGCCAGAGTCTCATGGCTGCCGAGCAGGGTTTCTCCGATTTGGCGCAGCGCATCGGCGTGGGGGCCGCGTTTGCGGAGATGGGTGACGAGCAGGCGGTGAACGTCGGCCCATCATCGCTGGGGCGCTTTGTGGTTGGTCCGCGCGCCATTGCCATGGCGGTGTCGGGCAATCAGCCACTCACCGCGCCCAGTGCGATTACGTGGAACGCTGACACGGCACTGGTCGCCTCCTCGGGCGATTTGGGCATCACGTTCGGTGTCATTCGGCCGAAGCAGCCGCCAGCGGACAATCCCAACGCCGGCGCCTCGTTCTTTACGATCTGGCGCCGCTCCTCGCCGAATGCGCCGTGGCGCTACGTCGCCGAGTAGCCCCCGACCCCGACCCCGACCCCGACCCCGACCTCGACCCCGACCGCAGTAGCCTCGCTCGCGGTTCCTTCCCGCCGTGCGCCCTTACGCCGTCCACCTTACGCAGTACCCCATCTCATCTCTCACCATCCCAAGCTCTCACCGTCTCACCGGAGTCGGTGCGTAGGACTCGAGATCGCGGGACATCAGGAGTGTCCCCAGCACAACGAACGCCGAGATCCAGAACGGACTCGCCTGTCCCGTCGCGTCAAAGGCGATGCCCAGCACCACCGGAAACGCCACGCGCGTGATCCCGCCATAAGTGTGCTGCACACCCATGTAGAGGCCCCGGTCCGCGCTGCTCACCACACGTGACAGCATGGCCGTGACACAGGGGAAGGTGAACGCCGTGCCCAGCGGCAGCAGGCCCACGGCCAGCGCCAGCGTCACGTAGTCACGCGACAGCGACACACCAACCAGTCCCGTGGCCAACAGAATGAGCCCCACGCGACTCAGTCGCGCCTCACCAAACCGGTCAATGATCTTGCCCAGCAGCAGCGCGCGCACCACCACGCTCAGTGTGCCGATGTACATGAACACATAGCCGATGGTGGTCTCGTCCACGCCAAAACGCCACGCGAGAAAGAGTGCGAGCACCGCGGTCGTGCCCTGAAACGCGCCGATGGCCAGCGCGTAAATCAGGATCAGGCGAGACGCCGGCTCCGCGGGATGCGCCACCACACGCCACACCGTTTCGCGGGAACTCCGGCGCACGGCCTTCACACCCGTCTGCTGCTCGGTGGTGATGTTGGGTTTGCGGATCTCGGTGAGGTACTTCCAGGCAAACGCCATGTTCACGAGACAGAGCGCCGCCGCCATCAGACCGGGTGTGTGTTTGCCCCAGATCTGCAGCCACGAACCGATGACCGGTCCCAGCGCGACACCGGCATTGGTGGCCGCCGACAGCCATCCCAAACTCTTGGCGCGATCTTCCGGGCGGGTGGCATCGGCCACATAGGCCTGAATGACACTCACCGTGCCACCACCCGCGCCCTGCACAATGCGCGACAGGAACAGCAGCCACAAACTGTCGGCAAACGCAAATACGATGTACGCCAGCGCACTGGCGCCCAAGCCCACCATCAGCGCCGGGCGTCGGCCGTAGCGATCACTGAAGCGGCCCCACATCGGCGCGCTGAGCAACTGCGCCACGCTGAACGACGACACCAGCAGGCCAACGACGAACCCACCCGCGCCAAGATCCTTGGCATAAAACGGCAGCAGCGGGAGAATCATCAGCATGCCCAGCATGTCGATGAAGGCCGCCACCATGAGGACGGTCAGCCGGCCGAAGGCCGACCGTCCGTCGTCGATGGGATGTTCGCCGGTGTGCGTGTGCTGCGTGGGCGTTGGCGAACCGGATGGGTCGCCGGGCGTGTTGCTCACTCCGTCTTCCCCAGCGCCGCAGGGGCCGTACTGCGTCCCACCAGACCGGCCAGGGCGATGATGGTCAGCACGTAGGGGATCATCTCCACGAATTGGCTCGGTACAAGTTGGGCGCCCTGCAACTGGATCTGCAGTGTCTCCGCCGCGGCAAAGAGCAGGCAGGCCACCGCTACACGGGCCGGTTGCCAGCGGCCGAAGATGACCGCCGCCAGCGCGATGAAGCCACGTCCCGCCGTCATGCCATCGGTGAACTGATGCTGATCGAGAGCGAGATAGGCGCCACCCAGTGCCGCCATGGCGCCGGCGATGTACAACCCGAGTACCCGCAGGCGCATGACGTTGACACCCAGCGACGCGGCCGCCTCCGGCTTTTCACCGATGGCCCGCACGCGCAGGCCAAATGGCGTGCGGTACAGTACCCAACCCAGTGCCGGCAACGTCACAAGACCGATCCATACCACCGGGTTGGTAAACGACGCCAACATGGCATTGCCCACGCCTTCGCCACCAAAGCCGGCCACACGCGGGGAGTTGCTCGAGCTGTCGAAGATGAGACGCAGGAAATACCGCGTGCCCGCCACCACGATGAGATTGATGGCCACACCCACCACGACCTGATTGGCCCGGAAGCGCAGCGTGGCCACGGCGAGAATGGTGGTCATCACGGCGCCGGCCGCGAGCGCACCGGCGAGGCCGGCCCACGCGCTGTCGCCATAGTAGGCACCGAGTGCGGCACCGAAGGCCCCTGACAGCATGAGGCCTTCGAGACCGAGGGCAATCACGCCCACGCGCTCGGACAGCACGCCGCCGGCAGCCGCCAGCAGATACGGCACGGCAATGCGCAGCGTCTGCAGGAGGAAGGCAATGGCCATCATGACGCGCGCCCTCCGCTGGTCTGCTGCGCCCGTGTGAGCGCCGCCATGGTGCTGGCGGCCGCCGCGCGCAGCTGCCGCTGCACCTCAGGCACCGCCGTGGCCACCGAGAGAATGACGACAGCGGTGAGAATGTCGGTGAGTTGCTTGGGTACGATGGCGTTCACGGCCAGACCGCCCTGCGACAGCGTGGCGAACAGCAGGGCAGAGAGCACAATGCCGAATGGGTGATTGCGCCCCACGAGTGCCACGGCAATGCCGAGGAAGCCGGCCCCACCGGCAAAGCCGTCTTCGTAATAACCCTTGTAGCCAAGCACGAAGTTCACGCCGCCCAGTCCGGCGAGCGCGCCAGACAAGGCCATGCTCGTCCACATCACACGCGGCACATGCACGCCGCCATACTCGGCCGCGTCGGGTTGCAGGCCCACGGCCCGCAGCTCGTAGCCGCTGCGGGTACGGAACAGCCACCACCAGCTCGCCGCCGCCGCAGCCAACGCGAGCAGCAGCACCGCGTTGGCCGCGCTGCCGCTGAACACCGAAAACCAGTCGGCCAGACGAGGCAGCGTGCCCGCGTGAATGTCGGGCGTGCGCAGCGTCTCCGGCAGATGCAGGTGCGTGGACACCACCCAATTGAGCAGTGCCAGCACAATGAAGTTGAGCATGATCGTGACGATCACTTCGCTCGCGCCAAAGCGCGCGCGCAGCACACCGGGCACCGCACCCACACCGGCGCCCGTGAGCATGGCGGCCATGACGCAGAGCGGCACCGCCAGCAGCCCCGGCATGCCAGCCGGCAAACTCAGACCCAGCAGCGCGGCACCAAATCCACCGGCGGCCAGCTGACCTTCGGCTCCCACATTGAACAGTCCCGCGCGGCCAGCGAGCGCAAACGCGAGACCGGTGCAGGTGAGCGTGGTGGTTTTGTACAGTACCTGGCCAATGCCATAGGGATTGCCCCAGGTGCCCTTGATGAGCAGCGCGTACACCGCCGCCGGGGACTCACCGAATGACAGGATGAGCAGGTCACCGATGACGGCCGCGATGCACAGCGCCACAATGGGCGGCAGCACCGCCTCGAGTGCGCGCAGCGTGGTCGCGCTCAACGACGCGCTGCCACTGGCGCCCGATGTAGACGAGCCGCTCATGCCGCCGCTCCCGTCATGTAGGGGCCCAACCGCTCCGCGCTGCAAGCCTGTCTGGGCAGCACGGTTACAAATCGTCCGCGATACATCACGGCAACACGGTCGGCCAGGGCCAGCACTTCCGAGAGATCGGCGCTGATGAGCAGAATGGCCTTGCCGGCGTCACGCGCGGCCCGCAGCTGCGCGTGAATGAACTCGATGGCGCCCACGTCCACACCGCGTGTGGGCTGCGCGGCCAGCAGCACACCAAAATCGCGGCCCATCTCGCGAGCAATGACGATTTTCTGCTGGTTGCCGCCGGACAGCGCACGTGCCGGTAGCGCGGGCAGTGGCGGCCGGATGTCGAATCGCGCCACCTGCTCCGCGGCATGCCGCTGAATGTGGGCCTGATCGAGACCGGCGCGCGTGGTGAAGCGATGCTGCTGCCCGAGGATGAGATTGTCGGCGATGCTGTAGTCGAGCACGAGGCCGCGACGATGCCGGTCTTCGGGAATGTGCGAGAGTCCCGCATCGGCACGCTGCCGTACCGACAGTCCCGAGAGCAACTGCGCGTCGAGTTCGATGCGGCCCTGCTGCAAGGGTCTCAGGCCCGCGATGGCTTCGAGCAGTTCCGTCTGTCCGTTGCCTTCGACACCGGCCACTCCAAGAATTTCACCGCCGGCCACGTCGAAACTGAGATCGGAAACCGCCGGTGTGCCGCGGTCGGTGCGCAAGGACAGATTGCGCACCACCAGTCGCGCATTGCCTGCACGCACGCCAGTCGTGACGGCCACCGTATCCGACTCGGCCCCACTCGCCGCGCTGTCTCCAGCACTGTCTCCAGCACCGTCCACGGCACCCATGGCGTCGAGGTGCAGATTGACATCACGTCCCACCATGGCGCGCGCAATGTCCCGCGGCGTGGTGCCGGCCGTGGCAAAGCGCGATACCGTGGCGCCTGCGCGCATCACGGTAATGGTGTCGGACACCGCAATGACTTCGTCGAGCTTGTGCGTGATGAGCACGACCGTACCGCCATCGTCGCGCAAGGCGCGCAGCACCGTCCAGAGCTCCTGCACCTCCGGCGGCGACAGCACCGCGGTGGGCTCATCCAGAATGAGCACCCGTGCGCCGCGATAGAGCGCCTTGAGAATCTCCACGCGCTGCGCTTCACCCACCGACAAGTCGGCCACCAGAGCCCTGGGGTCGACATGCAGTCCGCACTTGAGACAGAGAGCTTCCACCTCGCGCACCGCGCGTGGAAGGTCCACCTGCCAGCCCGCGCGCGGCTCGGTGCCCAGCACCACGTTCTCGGCCACCGTGAGGGTGGGCACGAGCATGAAGTGCTGATGCACCATGCCCACGCCAGCGGCGATGGCTTCGGTGGTCTTCCAACCCGAAACGTCCTTGCCGTTCACGCGCACACGACCCGCGTCAGGCGCATACATGCCGGCCAGCACGCGCATGAGCGTGCTCTTGCCGGCGCCGTTCTCACCCACCAGCGCGTGAATCTCGCCGTGTGGCACCTGCAACGAGGCGTCGCGATTGGCCACCACACCGCCAAACGTCTTGACGACGTTTTGAATGTCGATGGCGAGTGGACCGGACGGCGCTTCCGTGGACAACACGGCGTTCATCGGCCACCCTCACGCGTGGACGGCACCACGATGCGACCGGCCACGATGTCGGCCGTGAGACTGTCGAGCCGCGCACGCACGGCATCGGAAATGAGCGCGCGATTGTTGTCGTCGTACACGTAGCCCACACCCTTCTCGGCCAGGCCGAATTGCTGCACGCCACCGGTGAACGTGCCTTCCTTCACCGACTTCACCGCCTGGTACACCGACTCGTCGATGCCCTTGACCATGCTGGTGAGAATGAAGCCCGGCGCCTCGGCATACTGATCGGCATCAACGCCGATGGCCAGTTTGCGCGTCGTGCGCGCCGCTTCGAACACGCCCAGCCCCGTGCTGCCGGAGGCGTGGAAGATCACGTTCACGCCCTGGTTGTACATGGCCAGCGCCATCTCCTTGCCGCGCCCCGGATTGCGAAAGGCCTCGGGGGTCACGCCTGCGTAGTTGGCAATGACTTCACAGTCGGGGCAGACGTGGCGCACGCCCGCGCGGTAGCCGGCCTCGAACTTGTGGATGAGGGCGATGTCCATGCCGCCCACAAAGCCCACCTTCTTGCTGTCACCCACCAGGGCGGCGAGGGCGCCCACGAGAAACGAACCTTCTTCCTCGCGGAACTTGAGCGCCTTGAGATTGGCAGGCAGCGGCAACGGCGTGCCCGACGCGTCCGTCGGCAACGCCAGATCTACGTCGGCAAAGCGCACGTTGGGATATTCCTTCGCCAACGTGAGGATGTCGTCGGTGAAGATGAAGCCCACGCCGATGACGAGATCCATGCCCTCGGCCGCGAGCAGGCGCAGTCCGGCCTCGCGGTCGGAGCCCTCACCCGGTTCGATGTAGGTGACACGCGCGCCGAGGTCGCGGGCCGCGCGCTCGCCGCCCAGATAGGCGCCGTCGTTGAAGGACTTGTCGCCGCGGCCGCCGACATCGAAGACGATGCCGACATCGAGGCCTTCGGTGGTGTCGGCTACCGTCGCCCCGGAGGGGCGTACGGTGAGCAGGGCGACATGGGCGAGTAGTAGCGCCCCGATCAGGAGGAGGGTCCGACGCATGGCCCCGAAGGTTCGCCGCCCGAGGGCCCGACGGGAAGGCCCTGACGGACGTCGTCGCTCAGCGTGTGGCGGGGGTGACGCGCCAGAGGCCGTTCAGCATGTCGCTCGCAAACACGCCGGCAGACGACCAATGCACGCCCCAGACGTAGAGTGGCAGGTTGCCGGGGCCCGTGAACGCCGCCCGTTCGCGCCCCATGCGCGTGAGGTCGCAGCGTCCGTCGCTGCTGCGCTGGGCGGCGGTGCATGCCGCGAGGTCGCCCCGCACATCCAGCACCCGCACGCCGGCGTTGTAATAGGCCGCGTAGGCCAGGCCGCTGGCCTCGTCCACCGAAAAGTTGTGCGTGCCGGCGCCTGCCACGTTGTAGAACGCCACCTCGCGCGGGGCGGAGAGATCCTGCAGGTCCACCACGTGCACGTCGCCGCTGCTCGCGGAGCCAATCACACCCGGCCCTTCCTGACCCACCAGGAGCCAGCGGCTCGGGCCGAGCAGCGGGTCATGGAGGCGCCAGACATTGTGCACCTGACCCCCAACCGTCCGAATGCGACTCACGAAGCGCGGGGCCGACACGGACCCGCTCACGGCGCCGATGTCCCAGATGCCCACGCCGTCGTTCCATTCGGCGGTGTAAAGCAGGCCGCCGCGCACGGACACGTCGTGAACAAACGGGGCGCCCATGACCTGCGACCAGACGGTGCGCGGGTTGGCCGGGTCGCTCAGGTCGAGCACCACCAGCCGGGCGGGGAGGCCGTTGGCCGGGTCTACGGCGCAGAAGGCGTAGAGCACCCCATTCACGCGGGCCAGTTCGGCCGTGTGCACGCCGGTGCGCAGCTCGCCGCCCGTGGTGCGCACCAGAAGACGCGGCGATCGACCGTTGGTCAGCGAATACAGCGCGATGCCGCCGTTTGGATTCGGTTCAATGGCCACGAGCATGAGCGTGCCGTCATCGGACACCTGCACGTCGCCGGTCGTGCCCGCGTCGGCCACCAGCACACTGTCCACGAGGCGTGGCTGGGCGCCGCTCACGTCCCAGAACTTGACGGCATTGCCGCGCACACTGCCGCGTGCCCCCCAGGTGGAGGTGTAGGCCGTGTTGCCATGTACCCACACTTCGCTGGTGTAGCGTTCGCCAACCGCGCCCAGTCCCAGCGGTGCCAGCACGGGCGCGCCCGTGGCCGGTGGGGCCGGCGTGTCGGTATTGCCGGGGGGCGTCGGCGGCGCGACCGGACTGCTGCGGTCGCCGCTGCCGGAGCAGGCCAGACCAAACAGGGCGCACAGTCCCGCGACGCCGGCGCGTACCGCCCTGCGCACCGCCCTGCGCACCGGAGGGGATTGCATGCGACGGGAGTCCCCGCGGTTACTGCCGATGGTCATGGATGGGTGCATGGGAGGCAAGATGCGGGTCGGTGCCCGCATCGGCGAGTACACCATAGCGGCCGACTCGTGCGCGCATGCCGCCCAGATGCCATCTGAGACCAGCCGAGAGCGAGAGTTGGGTGGCGCGGCCATAGAACTGCGCCGGGTCGAAGACCGTGGGTTGACGGCGCGCCGCGGCATGCGCCACGCCCACTTCGGCAAAAGGCACCAGCTGGCCGCCACGTGTGCGCCAGGACGGCGCGGCCAGCTGCAGGGTGCCCAGCGTCCAGCGTGTCACACCCACGATCTGAAAGTCGATGTGGCCTGTACTGGTGCGAAAGACGTCGAGCAGGCGTTCCTGCTCGGGACGCTCCGTGCGTTCAGCACGTGCCGACAGCAGCCATGAGCCCAGCGCCATCTGCCCCTCGGCCAGCACCGATTCGTAGCGGAATGCGCGCACGCGGCCAAAGCCCTCGTCCACCCGGGCCACCTCAATGAGACCATAACGCCAGCGTGTGTTGGCGCGCGCATAGCGCAGCGCGCTGCTCCACTGCCGGTGATCAAACGCGCCGCCCTGTGTGATGCCCGGACTGCGCACGAAGGCATGACTGGTTTGCCACTCCCACGCGGCGTTGGGTGACACCACCACCCGTGTGGCACGCGAATCGCCAAGGCGCTGCCACTGCGGCGCCGCAAAGGGTGAGCTGGGCTCGTCTCCGTTGAACCAGCCGTGCTCGATGGATGCCGAGCGCCCGGAGCCCGACCAGCGCAGCGCGCCCAGCACTTGCACCCGCTCGATGATCTGCGCGTGGTGATGGTTGACCGGATACTTCACGAACGGTCGCACCATGGGATCATCACTGCCGTATGGCGTGAAGCCGCGGCCGGCGGACAGCGACGCCTGCCACATGCCCACGCGGCTCGTCCAGCGCGGCGACTGCAGTGACGCCATGGCCTCGTGCACCAGCGTGTGCGGGTGACGACGGTCGACATAGCCTTCGCCGTACATGCCGGCATTGAGCTCCCCGCGGCGCAGCGTGTACCCCTCGGCGTTCAGCATGCCGGTGACGCGTAGCGGCCCGGTGCGCAGCGCCCCCATGAGCATGGGCTGCGTGAGGTAGCCTTCGCGCAATCGACGATTGGCGACTGCGGGATCGGCCTGCGTCACCACGGCAATGGCCATGGCGCCGAGTGAGCCGCGCGATGAATCGGAGGCCTGCGCACTGAGACGACAAACGCCCGGTGGCGCCGCGAGCAGCAGCGCGGCACCACCGAGCGTTTGGACACGCTTCAACGTCATGACGTCAAACGCACGGCGCCACTGGCGCACGTCGTCTGGCGTGGTGTCGTGGGGCGGGATGTTACTTGATGGGCTTGTAGCGGTAGCCGTAGATCTTGTCGCCGGTGGCCTTGAAGACGACCTCCTTGCGCTCACCCTTCTTGATCGCGCCCGACTGCTCGGTGGCGTTGGCCACCACGTTGCCCGCGGCGTCGAGGAACTCCACCGTCACCGCATAGTTGCCGTCGGTGGCCGCCACCTGCTCGAGCGACAGCGTGAGCGTGGACGTCTGGCCGCCACGCGAAAAGCCGGCGACATCCACCTTCACCGGCAGGGCCTCGGCGATGTTGTTGTACTTCACCAGCGAGTCCGTCCAGGCCTTCTTCTCGGCCGGCGTCTTGGCACTCTTGCCCAGACCCTGCGACGCATAGGCGAACATCATCCAGCCGTCGTAGTTGTTGGGGTCGAGTTCCACGAGCTTCTTCGAGGGCGAAAACATCTCCTGGTACTTCTCGCGGCCGTAGTACGTGGCGGCGAGGTTGCGCAGGCCGTCGCGGTTGTACGGATTCTTCTGCACCGCCAGCTCGAAGAGCTTGAGCGCGTCGTCCGTGCGGTTGGCGCGCGTGGCAATGACGCCGGCCATCGTCATGGTGATGTCGGTGGCCTTGTCGGGCGAGGACAGGAGACCCGCATACACCTGCGGGATGCTGGCCGTGTCCTTGGCCAGCGTGAGTGCGTCCGCCCAGCCGTTGTACAGGTTGGCCGCGTCGGGGCTTTCCGGGTTGGCTGCCAGCGTGGCCTTGAAGGCCTCCGCCGCTTCCTTGCCCAGCGTAGCCTGCTCGGCGCCCTGCGCGCCACTGGCCAGCTCGAGCTTGGTCATGGCCGTGTAGTACAGCGAGGTGTTCTTGAGATCGCGGTACGTGGTGTCGGAACCCGCGATGCCAATGACATGCCCCCAGTGCAGCACCGCGCCCTTCTTGTCGCCACGCGTGTTGGCGACGTTGGCCAACACGTAGTGCGGGTAGGGGCTGTCGCCGCTGAGTTTGAGCGAGCGCTTGGCGTAGTAGTCGGCCGAATCCAGCTGTCCGCTGTTGGATGCACTGAGGGCGGCCTGGGTGAGCGCCAACCAGGCTTCGTTCTGGCGCAGGGCCTTCACGTCCTCCGCGCATTCGGGCGAGGCGGCCGTCATGGCCTTGAAGCCCGCATCGAGCCCGTCGATGATGTCGTACGGCTCAGCGGGATTGCTCACGAAGCCCAGGCTGCCGCGCGTGGGCGCAGCCCCCACACCGGGCTCAACGGCCCACATGATGAGGGCCTGGGTGAGGATGTAGTTGTAGCCGGTCGGGTTCTTGGCGAAGCGCTCGGGCTTGGTGTCGAGCTCCTTCAGCACCCCCATGAGCACCTTCTTGCGGTCGTCGGGATTCTGCGCCGACTTGGCCCGCTGGAAGGCCAGCGACTGGATGGCCAGTTCCTTGGGCTGGTTGGGGTCGATGGAGCAGGCCGCCGAAACGCCGCCGGGCTGCGCATTGCCCACAGTGGGCAGCAGCAAGGTGCCGGTAACGGTCGCAGCAGCCATGGCGCGGGCCATGAACGTCAGACGCATGACGTATCCTCGAAGATCGGAAAAGAGCGGGGGAGTCTGGCCAACGCGACCAGGTCTACTTTTTCGGACGCGATGTCCTTTGATTGAAACTACTATGACCGACCGGATTCGCACGCGGTTCCTTGTCATCGGTAGCGGAGTGGCCGGATTGCACGCCGCGTGGCGCGCATCGGCACATGGTTCGGTGACGGTCCTCACCAAACGCACGCTGTTTGATTCCGCCACGGCCTACGCGCAGGGTGGCATTGCCGCCGCCCTCGGGGCCGGGGATTCGCCGGAACTCCACCGGGAGGATACGCTCGCGGCCGGCGCGGCGCTGTGCGACCGGGAGGCCGTGCAGGTGCTGGTGGAGGAAGGGCCGGCCCGTGTCCGTGAACTGCAGGCGGCCGGCGCCCGCTTCGATCTCGATCCGGACGGTGACTTCAAGCTGGGCAAGGAAGCGGCCCACTCGCGTAGCCGCATCGTGCATGCGCAGGGCGACCAGACGGGCGCCGAAGTGGCCCGCGCCCTCGTGGAGAAGGTGCGGGAATCGCCCGACATTACCGTGCACGAAACGGCCCGTGTGCTCGACCTGCTGCTCGTCCCCGACGAGGGGGTGATGCAATGCGCTGGGGTCCGAGTGTCGTTGGCGGGTCGTCCCGTGGAAATCGTTGCCGATGCCACCGTGCTGGCGACGGGCGGCTGTGGCCAGATCTTCCGCTACACCACCAACCCGCAGGTGGCCACGGGCGACGGCTTTGCCATCGCCCACCGGGCGGGCGCACGACTGGCAGATATGGAGTTCGTCCAGTTCCACCCCACGGCCCTCGACACGCCCGAGAACCCGCTGGCCCTGGTGTCCGAGGCGGTGCGCGGCGAAGGGGCCATCCTGCTCAATGCGCGGGGCCAGCGGTTCATGCCCAAGCGCCACCGGTTGGCGGAGTTGGCGCCGCGCGACGTAGTGGCGCGCGAGATCTTCCGCGAACAGCAGGCCACCGGTCGGGTATTTCTGGATGCCACCAAACTGGGAGACGGTTTCCGCAGCCGCTTCCCGGGCATCTATCGGCTTTGCCGGGCCCGCGGCATCGACCCCACCTGCGAGCCCATCCCCGTCACTCCGGCCGCGCACTACATGATGGGCGGTGTGGTCACCGATCTCGCGGGTCGGTCCAGCATCCCGCGTCTCTACGCGGTGGGGGAGGTGGCCCGTACTGGCGTGCATGGCGCCAATCGCCTGGCCTCCAACTCCCTGCTCGAGGGGTTGGTGTTTGCCGAGCGGGTGGCGCGTGACATGATCGACACCCCGCAGGGCCTGGCCGAGCCGGGTCGGGAGGCATGGGAGGTGCCGCCGCTGGATGACCGGGGCGCCGCACAGGTGGCGGCGGACGAAATCCGGCAGGTCATGTGGGACCATGCCAGCATCGCCCGCACGGCGGCTGGTCTGCGGCGCTGTCTCGTCGCACTCGAACAGATCGGTGAGCGTCTCGCACCGGGGGCCACCGAGGAACGCAACCTCCACACCACGGCCACACTGGTGGCTGAGGCCGCCCTGCAGCGCAAGGAGTCGCGTGGAGGGCACTTCCGGAGCGATTTTCCCAAAGCCCGCCGCAAGTGGCAGGGCCGCCACATCACCTGGTAGGTCCAAACCTGGTAGGACTGGGGGCTGACGCGCCCGTGCCATCCGGCCGGCGCCGGGTCCCCCGCTTCCCGTCGTCATGACCATTCTCGAAGCTCACTACGATCCCGCGCTGGCCGAGGAAATCCGGCTGCTTGCCCGCAGCAAGAACGCGGTCATCCTGGCGCACAACTACGAGCGCCCGGAAATCCAGGACGTGGCCGACTACGTCGGTGACTCGCTGGGGCTCTCGCGTGAAGCGGCCCGCACCGATGCCGACATCATCGTGTTCTGCGGCGTGCACTTCATGGCGGAAACCGCGGCCATTCTGTCTCCGCAGAAAACCGTGCTCCTGCCCGATCTGGCCGCGGGCTGCTCGCTGGCCAGCACCATCAACGCCGAGCAACTGCGCGCATGGAAGGCTGAGCATCCCGGCGCCGTGGTGGTGTCCTATGTGAACACCACGGCCGAAGTGAAGGCCGAGAGCGACTACTGCTGCACCTCGGGCAACGCGGTAGAGGTCATCAACGCCATACCGCGCGAGAAGGAGATTCTCTTCCTGCCCGACATGTTCCTCGGCGCCCATGTGCGTCGCGAAACGGGACGCGACAACATCCATGTGTGGATGGGCGAGTGTCACGTGCACGCGGGCATCGACCCCGAGCACATCTCGCGTACGCGCGCGCAGCATCCGGGTGCGGAGTTCCTCATCCACCCCGAGTGCGGCTGTGCGACACCCGTGGTGGAGGCAATCAGTGCCGGGGCAGTGGACAAGGCGAACGTGCACATCCTCTCGACCGAGGGCATGATCAAGCGTCCGCAGCAGACGGAGCAGGACACGTTCATCGTGGCCACGGAAATCGGCATTCTGCATCGTCTGCGCCGCGAGAATCCCACCAAGCACTTCATTGCGGCCAACGACCGCGCGCAGTGCACATACATGAAGGTCACCACGCTCGAGAAGGTGCGGGATGCCCTCGTGTACAAGCAGCACCAGATCACCGTGCCCGACGACGTGGCCGCACGGGCACGCACGGCCATCGAGCGCATGGTGGCCATCGGTGGTTCCGGCCCCAGTCCCTTCGGTCCCGAGGATCCCGGCGAATGAACGCCTTCCACCCGCCTCTGCGCCCCACGCCGCCACACGCATTCCCCGCCGTGTCGCCGCAAACCATCACCCCGCTTGGTTCCTCGGCCTACAAGCCGTCGGCGCTGGGCTTTCCGCTCAGTGCGGACGACGTGACGGCGCAGGTTCGGGTGGCACTGCTGGAAGATCAGGCGTTCAACGACGTGTCCACCCTGGCCACCGTGGTCAGCGACCGCCATGTGCGCGCCGCCATCGTCACACGTCGTGACGGCGTGGTGAGCGGCATCGCCATGGCGGTCGAGGCATTCCGGCAGCTCGATCCGCACATCAGCATTCGCGTGGACGCGGATGACGGCACGCGGGTCCGCGCGGGAACGCCGGTGTTGTTTCTCTCGGGCCACGCGCGCGGCATTCTGTCGGCGGAGCGCACGGCGCTCAACTATCTGCAACACCTCTCGGGTATCGCGTCGCTCACCTGGCGCTACGTGCAGGCCATTGAGGGCACGCGGGCGCAGATTCTCGACACACGCAAGACCACGCCCGGCTGGCGGCTGCTCGAAAAATTTGCCGTGCGCTGCGGCGGTGGGGCCAACCACCGGCTCGATTTGCGCAGCGGGGTCCTCATCAAGGACAACCACCTCGCGGCCATCGGCGGCGACATCGCCATGGCGGTGTCGCGTGCGCGGCAGTTGGCCGTGCCCGGCACGCCGGTGCAGGTGGAGTGCGACACGCTCGATCAGGTGGACGCTGCCGTGGCGGCGGGTGCCGATTGGGTGTTGCTGGACAACATGACGCCAGATCGACTGCGCGATGCCGTGCAGCGCTGTGCCGGTCGTTGCGTAACCGAAGCATCGGGTGGTGTCACGCTGGACACCGTGCGCGCCATCGCACAAACCGGCGTGGATCGCATTTCCATTGGCGCGCTCACCCACTCGGCGCCTGCACTCGATCTCGGTCTCGACTTCGACGGTCTCTGAACTCCCCATTCCGTGGGTCGCGTGTCGGCGGCCCGAGGAAGTGTGCCATGCCTGTTCGTCTGCCACCGCTCACCGATCCCGCGTCCGTCGTGCTGTTTGAAGGCATGGTGGATTACGCGGGGCTCTATCCGCCGGCCGCGCTCGACATGCGGCCGGCTGTGCGCAACTTCGCCCACTACCGCGCCAGTGGCAGTGGCTGGATGCTCGGCCGCTTTGTCTGCCCGGCCGATCGCCTCGCGCAGTTCTCCGATATCGCCGATCCGCTGCTCCCCCGCGATGCCGGCGCCATTCCCTGGCGACTCAGCGTCACGTCCAGCGGCGATGTCTCGGCCGATCTCACCGCGATTGCCACCTTCAACGAGCGCCATCGTGTGTGCTTCGATGAATGTGGCGCCAAGGTCGATGTGTACGAGGCGCGCGTGAGCACGGTGGCGGACATCGAGCGTCTCGCCGACGCGGTGCCGCGTGACATCACGCTCTATCTCGAAGTACCGGTCAATGAGGCGCTGGACTCGCTGATTGCGGCGGTCGCGCGCGCCGGTCGTCGGGCCAAGATCCGCACGGGTGGTGTGACCACCGAGGCCTTCCCCACGGCGCAGCAGGTGGTGCGCTTCCTCGCCAGTTGTCTGGCGCATGACGTGCCGGCCAAGGCCACCGCCGGTTTGCATCATCCGCTGCGCGGCGTGTACCGGCTGACCTACGACGTGGACGCCAGCACGGGTCTCATGTTCGGCTTCCTCAATGTGCTGCTGGCTGGCGTGCTCCTCGGAGGCGGCGGCTCGGAGGCCGAGGCGGTGGCGCTGCTGGAAGAATCGCAGGCCAGTGCGTTTGACATCAGCGAGGCCCAGATTGTGTGGCATGGTCCGGAAGGCGACCGGCTCTTCGGCAAGCACGCACTGCAGCAGGTGCGTGAGCGCCTTGTCAACAGCGTTGGCTCCTGCTCGTTTACCGAACCGGTGGATGAGTCCCGTGCGCTTGGCTGGCTTCCGTGACTCCGTGCATTCCCGCAATCACTGATCGACCGACTTCCTCCGCGCCCAAGGCATGATGTCAACGTCGTGGGTGGCCTCCGCCAATGGCCATCCGGATTTTCCGCTGCAGAACCTGCCGTTTGGTGTGTTTCGCCGCAGTGGCAGCAAGGAGGCCCCGCGAGTCGGCGTGGCCATCGGAGACAGCATTCTCGACGTGCCGGCCTGTCTGGCGGCGGGGCTGTTGAGTGACGCCACCGACGACGCGCAGCGTGGCGCGCGCGCCTGTGCGGCGCCGTCGCTCAACGCGCTCATGGCCATGGGCGGTGGCGTACGCCGCGCACTGAGAGAGGCGCTCATGGCGCTGCTCTCGCGCGATGTGCCCGAGCACAAGCGCCTGGTGGAGCAGCACGCCCTGGTGTTGCAGGCCGAGGCCGAGCTGTTTCTCCCGGTGCAGGTGGGCGACTACACCGACTTCTATGCGTCGGTGCATCACGCCACCAACGTGGGCAGCATGTTCCGTCCCGACAATCCGCTGCTGCCCAACTACAAGTGGGTGCCCATCGGGTATCACGGGCGCGCATCAAGCATCGTGCTCTCGGGCACGCCCATCGCGCGCCCGGAGGGACAGCGTAAGGGTCCCGACGATGCCGCGCCAAGCTTTGGTCCGTCGCGCAGTCTCGACTACGAGCTCGAACTGGGGGCATTTGTCGGCACCGGCAACGCGCTCGGCACCAGCATTCCGCTCGCGCAGGTGGACGAGCACCTCTGGGGCCTGTGCCTGCTCAACGACTGGTCGGCGCGCGACGTGCAGAGCTGGGAGTATCAACCACTCGGTCCGTTTCTCGCCAAGAACTTCGCCAGCAGCATCAGCCCCTGGGTGGTCACGCTCGAGGCCCTCGAGCCGTTCCGAGCGCCGCTCGCCCCGCGCGCCGAAGGGGACCCGGCACCGCTGCCCTACCTGCACGATGTCGGCGATCAGGCGCACGGCGGATTCGCACTCACGGTCGAGGTCTGGCTGCAGACGGCCCGCATGGCTGCCGACGGCGAGGCGCCGGTGCGCGTTTCGCAGGGCAGTAGCCTGGATCTCTATTGGAGCTTCGGGCAGATGCTCGCGCATCACGCCAGCAACGGCTGCAACATGCGGCCGGGCGACCTGCTGGGCAGTGGCACCATTTCCGGTGCCGCGCGCGAGAGCCGCGGCTGCCTGCTGGAGCTCACTTGGCGGGGCGCCGAGCCGCTGACGCTCCCCAACGGCGAGCAGCGACGCTTCCTCGAGGACGGCGATACGCTCAGCCTCACCGCCTACGCCGAACGTGACGGGGCCACCCGCATCGGATTCGGCTGGTGCCACGGCACCATTGTGGCCGCCGCCAGCCAGCCGCCGAGCATGCGATAGTGCGGCGGAACGTGCGCCCGCCCCGAGCCGTTGAACCGGGATGATGTCAGATCTCGAGTTCGCGCGGGCGCAGATGGCCATGTCGTTGGCCTTCCACATCGTGTTTGCGGTGGTGGGTATCGGCATGCCCGCGCTCATGGTCATAGCCGAGTGGCGCTGGCTGCGTACGCGCGATGCCATGTACCTCGAACTCGCCAAACGCTGGGCCAAGGGCACGGCCATTCTCTTTGCGGTCGGCGCCGTGTCTGGCACCGTACTGAGCTTCGAGCTTGGGCTGCTCTGGCCCACGTTCATGGAGCATGCAGGGGCGGTCATCGGCATGCCGTTCTCGCTCGAAGGCTTTGCGTTTTTCACCGAAGCCATCTTCCTCGGCATCTACCTCTACGCCTGGCAGCGCATTCCGCCCAAGGCGCATTGGTGGGCGGGAGTTGTGGTGGCCGTCAGCGGCGCGCTGAGTGGCGCCTTTGTGATCTGCGCCAATGCATGGATGAACGCCCCTGAAGGCTTTGCCATGGTGAACGGTGTCGTCACGAACGTGGACCCCATCGATGCCATGTTCAACGCTGCGGCGCCCTCACAGGTGTTGCACATGACGCTCGCCGCGTATGCAGCCTGCGGCTTCGCAGCGTCGGGTGTGCACGCCTATGCGTTGTATCGTGGCACACCACATCGCGCATTTCATCGCGCGGCGCTGCAGATCGCCCTCA
Organism: Gemmatimonas sp. UBA7669; assembly: GCF_002483225.1. Taxonomy (NCBI): domain Bacteria; kingdom Pseudomonadati; phylum Gemmatimonadota; class Gemmatimonadia; order Gemmatimonadales; family Gemmatimonadaceae; genus Gemmatimonas; species Gemmatimonas sp. UBA7669. The sequence goes on from NZ_DLHL01000051.1 coordinate 263,461, forward strand.
TCATGGGCCTGCCGGCCGCGGTGCTGCAGCCGCTCTCCGGTGACATCTCGGCGCGCAGCGTGGCCGAACGCCAGCCTGTGAAGTTCGCGGCCATGGAAGGACACCTGCGCACCGGCCCCGCCGATTTTGTCATTGGCGGCTGGCCTGACGAAGCCACGCTCACGCATCGTGGCGCCATTGAGGTCCCAGGGGCGCTGTCGTTCATGACGACGGGCTCCACGAAAACGGTCATTCCGGGTGTGGACCAGGTGCCCGCTGAAGACCGTCCACCGCTGGCCATCGTGCACACGGCCTTTCAAATCATGATCGGCTGCGGCATGCTCATGATGGCGCTCGCCGCCTGGGGGGCGTGGCGCACCTGGCGTCGTAGGCGCGGACAGGGCACGGCGCTGCCTGACGATCGTGCATTCCTGTTGGCGGTCATTCTTGCCTCGCCGCTCGGTTTTGTGGCGGTGGAAGCCGGATGGACCGTCACCGAGGTGGGACGGCAACCGTGGATCGTGCATGGCATTCTGCGCACCGCCGATGCTGTGACGCCCATGCCCGGGCTTGGCGTGACCTTCGCCTTGTTCACGGCGCTCTACTTCGGACTGGCCATTGCGGTGGTGTTCCTGCTGCGCCGCCAGATTCTCAAGACCGGCATTCGTCACCTGCCGATCGGGCTCACCGGCGAGATGCCAATTCCATGAGTGACGCCGCCGCGACGCTCACCTGGACCTTGCCGCATGCGGTGGCGGGCACGATGGTGCTCTCGCTCAATGCATACGTGCTGCTGGCCGGTGCGGACTTTGGCGGCGGCGTGTGGGACCTCATGGCCCGTGGACGCAATCGCGACGCACAGCGCGCGCTCATCGCGCACGCCATCGGCCCCATCTGGGAAGCCAACCATGTCTGGCTGGTGTTGGTGGTGGTGCTGCTCTTCACCTGCTTCCCCTCGGCCTTTGCGCATCTGGCCACGGTGCTGCACATCCCCATCACGCTCATGCTGGTGGGCATCGTGCTGCGCGGGTCGGCGTTCACGTTTCGCACCTACGACAGCACGCGCGACGCGGTGCAGCGCCGCTGGGGACTGATCTTCTCCATCTCCAGTGTGCTCACGCCGGTGTTGCTCGGCGTGTGTCTTGGGGCGGTGGCCGCCGGACGTGTGCCCATGATGTCGCCGGCTGATGCCGCAGCGCTGGAGTTCGGCGCGCGGTTTGTCGACCCCTGGGCCCGCTCGTGGTTTGCCTGGGCCGTCGGCGGGCTTACCCTGGCGCTGTTCGCTGGCTTGGCGGCCACCTATCTCACGGTAGAAACGGTGGACACAGAGCTGCAGGATGTGTTTCGTCGTCGTGCCCTGCAATCGCAGGGCGCCGTGATGCTCACCGCCCTTGGCACGCTCTGGCTTGCCCGCGACGCGTCACCGATGCTGTTTGGTGCGCTCACGCAGGGGGCGGGCGTGCCGGTATTGCATGCGTTGACGGCGCTGGCCACTGCGGTCACCTGCTGGGCTCTTGCCCGCCGTCATTTTCGCGTGGCCCGCCTGGCCATGGTGGGCCAGGCCAGCTGCCTCGTGTGGGGATGGGCCTGGTCGCAGTTCCCGTGGCTGCTGCCGCCCGACCGTTCCATCACGTCCCTCGCCGCGCCGCGCATCACCCTGTCGCTCACGCTGGGCGCCCTGTCGGTGGGCACGCTCATTCTGCTGCCGAGCTTTGTCTACCTGTTCCGGGTGTTCAAGAGCCCGGGCGCCGGCTTTCTGCCGGATGACGAGGCGGTCACGGTTCCGGAGGATCGCGCCGGACCCTAGTTTCTGCAAATGCGTCCTGACCTCATTCGCGTCGTCCTCGTGGACGACCACCAGATTGTGCGCGCCGGCCTCAAGGCCGTGCTGGCCACCGCCAAAGACATCACCGTGGTGGGCGAAGGCAGCAACGGCAAGGATGCGCTGGTGCTGGCCGAGCGGCTCAATCCGCACGTGATTGTCATGGACCTGTCCATGCCCGACATGGACGGCCTCACCGCCACGCGCGAATTGCAGAAGGCCAACGCCGGACGCACGGTGGCGCCCGACGAGGAGGTCACGCGGCGCGTGCTGGTACTCACCATGCACACTGAAGACGAGCATCTGGTGGCGCTGCTCGAAGCCGGTGCCGGTGGTTATCTGCTCAAGTCGGTGGCCGACCGCGAATTGGTGGACGCCGTGCGCACCGTGGCGGCGGGTGACGTGTATGTGCAGCCCACCGCGGCGCGTGCGCTGGCTCGCGGACTGGCCAAGCGTGACGGCAGCGCCGAAGAGCGTACGCGCTTCGAGAAGCTCACCGATCGTGAGCAGGTGGTGCTCAAGATGGTGGCCGAGGGCTACACGGCGCCGGAGATTGGTGAGCATCTCACCATCTCGCCCAAGACGGTCGACACATACAAGCAGCGCATTGGCGAGAAGCTGGGCCTCACGCATCGCACCGACTACGTGAAATTCGCGCTCAAGCTGGGGCTGCTGAAGAACGAAGGCTGAGCGGCCCGGTCAGAGCGGCGCCGTCAGAGGCCGACGTGCCGCTCCTGCTCCTGTCGTGTGAGACTGAATCCCGCCAGCGGCGGCACCGGCACGTCGAGCAGTGCGTCGCCACTGCGATAACCGCCTTCCGTGCGCACGCGGGTGGCAATCTGTCGACGCAACGCGTCGATCTTTTCGCCTGATTCGCTGGACAGCTCCTCGCGCGCCGCGCGAAAGCGCCGCCCCGACTGCAGACAGAAGAGATCCGTCAGCGCGATCTCGCGCACGCAGGCATCCACGCCGCGCTCTTCGATGAGGCGCTGGGTGCGCGCCAGTGTCACGCAGCGCGCGTAGAGTTCGGTGGCCATATCGGCGAGCCGCTCCACCACCAGCTGACGTTGCAGAATTTCCTTCTTGTGTGTGGTGATGGCTTCCTGCGTGGCCTTGGCCAGTTCGGCCGTGTGTCGCTCCACGTAGTCGGCGTGGGTGCGCAGCGTGGCGTGCATGGGCGCGGCCAGACGGTCACGCTTGCCGAACGCCGAAGCCACACGACCCGCCGCATAGCCTGACACGAGTACCCAGTTCTGGATGGGATTGCGCAGTGCGCCGGCAATTTCCTTGAGGTCTTCGGCCGGACCCTGAATGCCGTTGAGTCCCACGAACAACTTGAGGATGTCGTTGGCCCCCTCGAAAATGCGATTGATGCGCGCGTCACGCAGCCAGCGTTCGTAGGGCCAGGGCTTCACGAAACCACGTCCGCCCGCGAGCTGCACCATGTCATCACTCGTGCGCCAGACCAGCTCGCTGGCAAACACCTTGGCGCACGCGGCCTCGAGCGCCACATCCACGTCGCCACTGTCGATGGCCGCAGCCAGCGCACCCACCATGGAGTCGGCGGCGTAGGCATCGGCGGCCATGGACGCCATCTTGCGCTGCGTAATCTCGAAGCTGGCCAGTGGTCCGCCAAACTGCGTGCGCGCCTCGGCGTAGCGCGTGTACTCGTCGAGAATGCGCTTGCTGCCCTGCGTGCAACCGGCCGCCAGCGAGAGCCGTCCGGCGTTCAGGGCATTCACGGCCACACGAAAGCCCTTGCCGACCTCTCCCAGCACGTGGTCATCGGGAACAAAGAGATTCTCGTACACAAGCTCAGCCTGTGTCGAGCCGCGAATGCCGAGCTTGCGCACCGTGCCGTCCACACGAAATCCCGGCATGTCGGGCCGGATGATGAAGGCCGTGGGCCGAAGCACGGTCTGGCCATCGCGCTCAATGGGCGTTTGCGCAAACGTGGCAATGACTCCCGCCCGTTGCCCGTTGCCAATCCAGTGCTTGCGGCCGTTGAGCACCCAGCCTGTGCCATCGGCGCTTCGCTCGGCGCGGGTGACGATGTTCTGCGCGTCGGAACCCGTTTCAGGTTCGGTGAGCGCGTAGGCCGCCAACGTTTCGCCCCGCGCGAGGCCGGGCAGATAACGCGACTTCTGCGCGTCGTTGCCGGCAATCACCACGGCCTTGCTGCCCAGGCCGCAGTGTACGCCAATGAGCACGCCCAGTGAGGCATCTACCGAGGCCACCGCGCCGAACACGCGCGCGTACGCACTGGCCGAGAGTCCCAATCCGCCGTACTCGGTGGGAATGGTGAGGGCCAACAGTCCTTCGCGCGCAAAGGCCTGGATGACGGCTTCGTCGATGAACTCCTGCTCGTCGAAGCGCCGGGAATCGATGAGCCCCGTGCGCACCATCTCGTTGAGCGCGGCCACGAGACGCCGCACCGTGTCCGCCTCGGCCGGATTGCGCACCGCCAGTGAGGCCGGATACGGAAACAGCAGCGACTCATTGATGTCGCCGGTGAACAGATCGCGCAGGAAGGACGGGGCGGGCGTGCTCATCGAGACTCCGGTGGGAAAAACAAACGGGGTGCCCGATGAATCGGACACCCCGTGCAAGTTAGCAGCCGTACCGCGGCCCGGAATTGCGGCGCGGAATTGCGGCGCGATGCCGCGTGCTCAGTGTTCCGGAGGCGGTGCGCCCCCGCCACCACCACCCGTACCGGGTGGGGTGCGCACGGTGATGACCACGCGGCTGGCCTTGCCCTGATTGCGGTTGTTGGCGTCCACCGCCTGCAGCGTGAACGTGGCGGTGCCCAAGGAGAGGCCAGCGACCGACACGGAGGTGGACTGCTGGTTGGGCTGTCCCACCGCCACACCCGGGAAGTTGCTGGTCACCAGCACATTGCGGTTGCGCAACACGTTGCCCTGCGCGTCGCGCAACTCGATGGCAAAGGCGCTTTGGGCGCCCAGATTCACCGTGAAGCTGTCCACGGCCACGATGGTGTCCACCGGAATTTGCGTGATGATCAGGTTGGCCTGACCCACACGCTGCTCCACTTCGGCAAACACCGTGACCGCGCCCGCGGCCAGCGCGGTCACGCGGCCCGTCTGCGTGATGGACGCGCGGGTCGGGTCGCTGACCAGCCACTCGATGGTGCGGTCGGTGACTTCGGTGCCGGTGGAATCGGTGACACGCGCCTGGAACTGCGCGGTCTGGCCTTCCACGATGGTGGTCTGCAATGGCGAGAGCGTCACCGACTGCACGGGCACGCGGGTGACGGTGAAGGTCAGCGTGTCGGCTACACCTTCCGACGTGGCTATGAGACGTGCCGTGCCGAGCGCAATCGGCGTCACGATGCCCGTCTGGTTGAGCGAGATGGTCGTGGGCGTGTTCGTGCTCCATACCACGACGCGTCCCTGCGGAATCTGCGTGTTGGTCGAATCAAGCAGGATGGCGCCGAACGCACGCGGAATGCCCAGTCGCAAGTTGCTCACACGCGGCTGAATGGTCACCCGGTCAATTCTTGGATCGACTGCCTCCACCGTGGCGCGGCAGTCGATGGCCGGGAACTCCACCGGCGAAGCCTTGATCTGAGCGGTCCCCGCACGACGCGTGGTCACCAAGCCGGTCGTCGAGACGGTGGCTACGACTTCGTTGTCGCTCGTCCAAACGATCGGTCGCCCCTGAGTGGGAATGACGTTGGGTACAGCTGCGGTGTCGCGCAGTGTGATCGTGAAGGACGCATTCTGGCCGGTGGTCACCTTGGCCGAAGTCGGCGTGAGCGAGCAGCTACCAATGGGTACCGGCGTCACCTGAATGGCGGCCTGACCCACGGTCTGATCGGTTTCCGCGGTGATAACCACATTGCCAGGCGTCAGCGCGATCACGAAACCCGTCTGATCCACCGACGCAATCGAGGTGTTGCTTGAGCTCCAGCGGAACGTGCGGCCGGTGATGATGACGTTCTGGTTGTTGCGCGCCGTCGCGGTGAGCTGGCGCGTATTGCCCGTGCGTAGCGTGAGCGTGTTGGGTGTGACCGTCACCGTCGTGGCCTGCTCCGGCGTCACGGTGACCTGCACGGACGCGCTCTTGCCGTCAGCGACGGCCGAGATGGACGCCGAACCGACGGCGATGGCCAGCACCTGGCCCGCGTCCGTGACGGTGGCCACGGCCGTGTTGCTCGAGGAATAGTTGATGCGCTTGTTGCGAATCGTGTTGCCGTCGCAGTTGAACGCCGTGCCCACAATGGGCGCCGACCCGTTCACCGGCAGGGTGAGGCTGATGGGCGCAACCGTGACCGAGCAGGCCTCGGGCGGCTTGAGGTCGAGGCAGCCTGCGCTGAAAACCAGCGCGGCGCACAGGAGGGAGGTGCCAATCCGGCGTGACGACGTCGACACAATGCCTGGCGTGACCCGCATGCAGGTCCGTCCTTGAGAACAAGAGTGAAAAACCGGCCCGATGAGCATCGGGTCCGAACGAAAGGCTCCGCATGAGGACGCCCGGCCGACAACGGTCGTAACCGGACGACACTGTCACAGCACGGGCACCCCACCCAGACAAGCTGGGCGCCGCCACGGGCCGGAGCAAGCACCCGCCGTCATACCCGCGAAATGCCTGCGGCGTGCCGCCGTGACACACGGCCACATGAGGCCGTTGTGTACCCGCCTATCTTTGGGACACATGACCACCGGTCTTCCCCATTCCGAGCCCACGGCGCAGGCGGTCTGGCGCCGAACTGTGGGTTGGATTCTTGGCGCCGCCCTGCTGCGCGGCCTGCTCTCGGCCCTCGTCCCGCTGCTGCCCGACGAGACCTATTACTGGGACTGGTCGCGCCGCCTCGAGGCGGGCTACTTCGACCATCCGCCGGGTATCGCGCTGCTCATTGCGCTGGGCACCAAAGTGCTGGGCCCCACGGCGGCCGGCGTGCGGCTGGGGCCGGCGCTGGCGGCGCTCATCACGCATGTCGCCGCTGCTGCAGCCGCCTGGCTGCTTGGCGGGCGCGAATTGTCGGGTGCCCGCGCGGCGCTGCGGGCGGCGCAGCTCATTGCGCTCATGCCCATCGCGACAGCGGGCCTTGTGCTGGCCACGCCCGACGCAGCGCTCTTTGCCACAGCCACGGTGGCCGTGCTGGCCGTGGAGCGTGCGCTCGCCAATCCCCTGCGTTCGCTGCGCAGCCTGGCATGGTGGACGCTGGCCGGCGTCGCGCTGGGCGGCGCTTTTGTGGCCAAGTACACGGCCGTGCTGCTGCCCTTCGGCCTTGTCGTCGCTTGTCTGCTTCATCCCGCACTGCGTCGACGCTTTCTCGACCTCGGGCCGTGGTGGGCCAGTCTGATTGCGCTCGGATTGTTTGCGCCGGTCGTGGTGTGGAATGCCTTCAACGACTGGGTGTCGTTCCGCTTCCAGCTGGGCCACGGCTTCAACGCGGCGGCGCGTGGCAATCCGCTCTCGCGCGAACTCGAAATGCTTGGCGCACAGGCCGGGCTGGCCTCACCCATTCTCTTTGGACTGCTGGCGCTGGTGCTCTGGCAGGCGCTGCGCGATGGGTGGCGCAATCGCCACGCTCTGGCGCCCACCGACCTGGCCACACGCCGCTTCGCCCTGGCGGTCGTGTCGCTCACGCCGCTCGCCTTCTTTGCCGTGAGTGCCTGGCGACGACCCGTGGAAGCCAATTGGCCAGCCATGATCTATCCCGCCGGCATTCTGCTGCTGGCCACCTCGCGCGATGCGCGGGTGCTGGGTGTCTGGTGGAAGCGCGGCCTCGTGTTTGCCGGCGTGCTGGTGACGGTGGTCGCGCTGCAGGTGGCGACACCCGTCTTGCCGGTGCCGCCGCGCCGCGACCCGATTGCGCGTGCCTTTGGCTGGGACTCGCTCGCCGCCGCGGTCGATCGCGCGCGTCACGATCCCTGGCTCGAGGGCACGGTGGATCGTTGGGTCGCCGCCAACACGTATCAGGACGCGTCGGAACTCGCGTTTCACTTGCCCGATCATCCGCGCGTGTTCTCGCTCAACATGGCCACGCGCACCAATCAGTACGATGTCTGGCCCAACGCCTGGGGACGCGTGCGTCCGGGCGACGGCGTGGTGCTGGCCATTGAGGCCACGCCCAAGGGCGACTCGTTGGCCGCGGTGGTGGGCCAGTGGTTCGACGAGACCAAACCCGGCGGCAACGTGTCGCTGCGCCGAAAGGACGGCGAAGTGACAACACGACGCCTCTGGTTGTATCGCATCGCACGCACGTTCCCGCGCGAAAAGCCCTGAGCACGCCGACGGACGCTCCGCGCTTCGCACACCCATTCGCCACTCCCCCTTCCGCTCATGACCACCATCCCCGCTGATCTCGCTGCGTGGTGCGACGCCAACGACGCGCGCGCTCTCGATGAACTCTGTGCCTGGCTGCGCATGCCGTCGGTGTCCGCGCGCAGCGAACACGCGGCGGACTGTGAAGCGGCGGCCGAATTTCTGGCCGAGGATCTCGCACGCCTTGGCTTCGTCACCGTGGTGGAAGGGACGCCCGGTCATCCCATTGTGGTGGGTGAGTGGCGCAAGGCGGGCCCCAAGGCACCCACGCTGCTCATCTACGGGCACTACGACGTGCAGCCGGCGGAGCCGCTGGAGCTCTGGACCTCGCCCGCGTTCGAGCCCACCGTGCGCGACGGCAAGCTGTTCGCGCGCGGCTCGGTCGACGACAAGGGCCAGCTGCATCTGCACATCAAGGCGCTTGAAGCGCATATCGCGACACGCGGCGCGTTACCATGCAACATCATCGTGCTGGCGGAAGGCGAGGAGGAAGTCGGCAGCGTGAACCTCGAGGCCTTCCTCGAGCGCGAGAAGACGCGTCTGGCCTGCGATGCGGTGGTGATCTCTGACAGCACCATGTTCGCGCCGGGTATCCCGAGCATTCTCTCCAGTCTGCGCGGCATGGCCTATCTGCAGATTGACGTACGCGGCGCGCAGGGCGACCTGCACAGCGGCATGTATGGCGGCGCGGTGGTGAATCCGGCCATGGCGCTCGCGCGCATCCTGGCCACCATGCACGACGACACGGGACGCATCGCGATTCCGGGTTTCTACGACGATGTGCGGGCGTTCCCCGACCACGTGCGCGCGGCCATGCGTGAGCTGCCCTTCAGCGACGAGGCCCTCATGCACGAGGTGGGCGTATCGGCACTTGGTGGTGAGCCGGGCTACACCACGCTCGAACGCCTGTGGACCCGTCCCACCTGTGAAGTGAACGGTCTGCTGAGTGGCTACACCGGCGAAGGCGCCAAGACCGTGCTGCCTGCCGTCAGCATGGCCAAGGTGAGTTTCCGTCTGGTACCCGACCAGGATCCCGAACGCATCGCGGCGCTGGTGCAGGCACACGTGGAACGCGTGGCGCCGCCCGGCGTGTCGGTAACCGTGACGCACCTGCATGGCGGCCGGCCGTGGCGCGCCGACCTGCAGGGGCCCATCATCGACGCCGGCAAGGCCGCACTCGCCGCAGCTTTTGGTCGCGAGCCGGTCATCACGGGCGAAGGCGGCAGCATTCCCGTGGTGGGCGACTTCGAACGCATACTGGGCGCCCCCGTGCTGCTCATGGGCTTTGGCTTGCCGGGCGAGAACGCCCACGCGCCAGACGAGTGGATCAGCGTCGAGAACTATGCGCTCGGCATGCGCGCCGCGGCCACCTTGTACGACGAGTTTGCGAAGCGCGCGGCGCAGTCCTGAATCATTGCTGTCGACCGAACGATTCAGCGGTCGGCAGAGGAAGTAAACAGCTCACGCAGAGGCGCAGAG